>JAYVXY010000222.1:0-12244 GCA_043784785.1 Aestuariivirga sp.
CGGAGTTTTAAGGGAACTGACCCAGAGAAGTTCCGTAAATATGTGTTGGCGATTTTGGCAGTGTTGGCTGTGGTGACGATGGTGAAGGCCATCACGCAGCTGACACTCCCCCTTTAGTCGTCACCCGGCATTATTTTAAGTTTCGTCATTCCAGCTTTCGCTGGAATGACGACCTTAAGGGAGGGTCGACACTTTACACCGCCAAACAAAAAAGACCCGGATCGCTCCGGGCCTTTTTCGTCAATTCGATAACATCACTCTGCCGCTGGCAGTTGTGATTTTTCTTGTTCTTCCAAGATCAGCTTGTCACGCTTGTCGGCAATCGCCTTAAAGCGAGCGAGCATGCCGCCGGTGCCGGCTGGGATCAGACGACCCACGATCACGTTTTCCTTCAAGCCATCGAGTGTGTCGATCTTGCCTTGAACGGCAGCATCGGTGAGCACGCGGGTGGTTTCCTGGAACGAGGCCGCCGAGATGAACGAGCGGGTTTGCAGCGAGGCCTTGGTGATGCCCAACAATACGGGCTGACCAGAAGCAGGCTTCAAGCCTTCCGCAATGAGCTTGGCGTTTTCACGGTCAAGCTCTTCACGATCGAGCTGTTCTCCCACCAGCAAGGTTGATTCACCATTGTCGGTGATTTCAACTTTTTGCAACATCTGACGCACAATCACTTCAATGTGCTTGTCGTTGATGCCCACACCTTGCAAGCGGTAAACTTCCTGAATTTCGTTCACCAAGAAGGCCGCCAGTTCTTCAACACCCTTAATGGCCAAAATGTCATGCGGCGCTGGATTGCCGTCCATGATATATTCGCCCTTTTCGATCATATCACCTTCCTGAACTGGCAAATGCTTGCCCTTCGGGATGAGATATTCAACGGCTTCCAAGGTTTCATCCAAAGGCACGATGCGAATGCGGCGCTTGTTTTTATAGTCGCGGCCGAACTCGATGCGTCCTGAGATTTCAGCGATGATGGCTGCATCCTTCGGACGACGCGCTTCGAACAACTCAGCAACACGAGGCAGACCGCCCGTGATGTCGCGGGTTTTCGCACTTTCCAGCGGGTTACGGGCCAGCACGTCACCAGCACCAACTTTGGAACCAGGTTCGACGGACAAAATCGCATCCACAGAAAGCAGATAACGCGCTTCACCGCCGCGAGGCAGCTTCTTCACTTCGCCATCAGCGCCCTTGATCACAATTGCTGGCTTCAACGTGTTGCCACGCTGATTGTTGCGCCAATCGATGATCACACGGTTGGTGATGCCGGTTGCTTCGTCCTGCACCTCGTTGACTGATACACCGTCAACAACGTCTTCGAACGCCACAATGCCATCAACTTCGGTGAGAGCCGGACGGGTGTAGGGATCCCATTCCGCGATGCGCACGCCACGTTTCACCGTGTCGCCCGTATTCACGAACAGCTTTGAACCATAACCAACCTTATGGGTGGCGCGGTCATTGCCCTTGGCATCCTTGATCACGATGGAAACGTTACGCCCCATCACCACCAACTTGCCATTCGAGTCTGTGGCCACATTGCTGTTGCGGATTTCGACAAGGCCTTCATGGTTTGATTCAACGAAGGATTCATCAAGCACCTGTGCAGCACCACCGATGTGGAAGGTACGCATGGTAAGCTGTGTGCCAGGCTCGCCGATTGATTGAGCCGCAATAACGCCTACAGCTTCACCCATGTTCACAGGTGTGCCACGTGCAAGATCGCGTCCATAACAGGTTGCGCACACGCCAAACTTGGTTTCGCAGGTGAGAACCGAGCGGATACGCACTTCGGTAATGCCGGCCTTTTCGATCTTATCGACATCAAGCTCCAGCATTTCCTTGCCGGCTTTGGCAAGTACTGCACCGGTTGCCGGATCAATCACATCCTCAGCCGCGGTACGGCCCAGAATACGAACGCCCAAAGCCACAATCACTTCGCCTGAATCAATGATTGGACGTGTGGTGATGTAAGACTTCGAGCCGCAGTCGACTTCCGAGATGATTGCGTCTTGTGCAACGTCAACCAGACGCCGCGTCAAGTAACCAGAGTTCGCGGTCTTGAGTGCTGTATCAGCAAGGCCTTTACGCGCACCGTGGGTCGAGTTGAAGTATTCAAGAACCGACAGGCCTTCCTTGAAGTTCGAGATGATCGGGGTTTCGATGATCTCGCCTGATGGCTTGGCCATCAGACCACGCATGGCAGCAAGCTGACGCATCTGGGTTGGCGAACCACGCGCACCCGAATGGCTCATCATATAGATCGAGTTGATTGGCTTGGTACGACCCGTCACTGCATCCTTCTTAACGGATGAAATTTCCAGCATCATTTCTTCGGCCACTTTGTCTGTGCACTTCGACCAGGCATCAACAACCTTGTTATATTTTTCGCCCTGAGTGATCAGACCGTCAATATATTGTTGTTCAAACTCCTTGGCCATTTCGCGGGTGTTGGCCACCAGCTTGGCTTTGGTAGCAGGGATAACCATGTCATCCTTGCCGAATGAAATGCCGGCCTTGTAAGCGTTCAAGAATCCAAGAGCCATGATCCGGTCGCAGAACACCACAGCCTCTTTCTGGCCGCAGTAACGATAGACCGAGTCAATCATCTTCGAGATTTCGCGCTTGGTCATCAGCTTGTTGCAAATGTCGTATGACATTTTTTCAGCAATTGGCAGAAGCTCGCCAATCTTCATACGGCCCGGGGTGGTATCAACCACGCGGTTGCGTGGCTTGCCATCTGGTCCCATATCACGAACGCGGCCCTTGACCTTGGCATGCAAGGTTACAGCGCCAGCAGCCAAAGCATGTTCAACTTCAGCCATCGAGCCAAAGATCATGCCTTCGCCTGGTTCATTGTCGTTGATCAACGACAAGTAATAGAGGCCGAGCACGATATCTTGCGACGGAACAATGATAGGTTGACCGTTGGCAGGATGCAGAACGTTGTTGGTCGACATCATCAACACGCGGGCTTCAAGTTGCGCTTCCAAAGAAAGCGGAACGTGAACCGCCATTTGGTCGCCGTCGAAGTCAGCGTTAAACGCCGTACACACCAGCGGATGCAGCTGAATAGCTTTGCCTTCAATCAGCACTGGTTCAAACGCCTGGATGCCCAAACGGTGAAGCGTTGGCGCGCGGTTCAGCATAATCGGATGTTCGCGGATCACCTCATCGAGGATATCCCAGACTTCCGGCTTTTCTTTTTCAACCAGCTTCTTGGCCTGCTTCACAGTGGAAGAAAGACCCTTGGCTTCAAGGCGCGAATAGATGAACGGTTTGAACAATTCGAGCGCCATCTTCTTTGGCAAACCGCATTGATGCAGCTTGAGCTCAGGGCCCACCACGATCACCGAGCGGCCAGAATAATCCACGCGCTTGCCGAGCAAGTTTTGACGGAAGCGGCCCTGCTTGCCTTTCAGCATGTCGGAGAGCGACTTGAGCGGACGCTTGTTAGCGCCCGTGATCACGCGGCCACGACGGCCATTGTCAAACAACGCATCAACCGATTCTTGCAACATGCGCTTTTCGTTGCGCACGATGATGTCTGGAGCCTTGAGTTCGATGAGGCGCTTCAAACGATTGTTGCGGTTGATCACGCGGCGATAGAGATCATTGAGATCGGATGTGGCAAAGCGACCGCCATCCAAAGGAACCAGTGGACGCAATTCTGGTGGGATCACCGGAACAACAGTCAGGATCATCCAATCCGGGCGATTGCCGGATTCCAAAAAGTTCTCAACCAGCTTCAAACGCTTGGCCAGCTTCTTTGGCTTCAATTCGCCGGTGGCAACTTTCAGCTCTTCGCGCAGCGAAATCTTTAATTGCTCAAGGTTGATGGCACCCAACATATCGCGAATGGCTTCCGCGCCAATGCCAGCGGTAAAGCTGTCTTCGCCATATTCTTCCTGGGCTTTGAGATATTCGGTTTCACCCAGAAGCTGATGCATCTTCATTGGTGTCAAGCCTGGCTCGAGCACAATGTAGTTTTCAAAATAGAGAACCCGTTCAACATCCTTGAGCGTCATATCAAGCAGTGTTGAAATGCGCGAAGGCACTGATTTCAGGAACCAGATGTGAGCAACCGGTGCTGCGAGTTCGATATGGCCCATACGTTCGCGCCGCACCTTTGAAAGCGTGACTTCAACACCGCATTTTTCACAGATGATGCCCTTATACTTCATGCGCTTATATTTGCCGCACAAGCATTCATAATCCTTCACGGGCCCGAAAATGCGCGCGCAGAACAAGCCGTCACGTTCCGGTTTGAACGTGCGATAGTTGATGGTTTCCGGCTTCTTGATTTCGCCGAAAGACCACGAAAGGATTTTCTCTGGGCTGGCGACCGAGATACGGATCTGATCGAAAGCTTGAACCGGGGTTGCCGGGTTGAAGACGTTCATGACCTCTTGGTTCATGGTGTCCCTTTCTCCTTTTATGTGTGGGCCAATACCCAACACGAAATTAAAATTCAAAACGCGAATTAAGCGGATGCTCTCGCATCCGCCAAATCGATAAAGTTACGAAGAAGCCTGTGTTTGGCCGTTTTGCAGCTCAACATTCAGGCCCAAAGAACGCATTTCCTTGACCAGCACGTTGAAGCTTTCTGGAATGCCGGTTTCAAACCCGTCATCACCGCGCACAATGGCTTCATAAACCTTGGTGCGGCCTGCAACGTCGTCGGACTTCACCGTCAACATTTCCTGCAGCGTATAAGCAGCGCCATAGGCTTCCAGCGCCCACACTTCCATTTCACCGAAGCGTTGACCACCAAACTGCGCCTTACCACCCAGCGGCTGCTGCGTGACAAGCGAGTATGGACCAATCGAACGGGCATGGATCTTGTCGTCCACCAAATGGTGAAGCTTCAAGATATAGATGTAGCCAACTGTAACCGGACGATCAAACACTTCACCGGTCTTGCCATCATAAAGCTTGATCTGGCCAGAAGTCGAAAGACCTGCATCCTTCAACATCGCAGCGATATCTTCTTCGCGTGCGCCGTCAAATACTGGCGTAGCGATTGAAATACCTTTGCGAACCGATTGTGCAAATTCAATCACATCTTGATCTTCAAGTGCATCGATCTCGGCATTCTTGCCATAAATGCGTTGCAACTCGTCCTTCACAGGTTTTACTTTTTGGCTTGCAGAATAAACATCCAGAGCTTCGCCAATCTTCTTGCCCATGCCGGCACAAGCCCAACCCAAATGGGTTTCAAGAATCTGACCAACATTCATGCGCGAAGGCACGCCGAGTGGATTGAGCACAACATCAACTGGCGTGCCGTCTTCCAGATAAGGCATGTCTTCTTGCGGAACGATGCGCGAAACCACACCCTTGTTGCCATGGCGTCCGGCCATTTTGTCGCCGGGTTGAATCTTGCGCTTCACAGCCACGAAGACCTTAACCATCTTCATAACGCCAGGAGGCAATTCATCACCACGTTGCAGCTTTTCAACCTTATCCATAAAGCGGTTTTCGAGGCCCTTCTTGGACTCGTCATACTGCACCTTCATGGCTTCAAGTTCGCCCATCGACTTTTCAGCACCCAGCGCAATGTTCCACCACTGCGAACGCGGAATGTCTTCCATGTTCTTTTCAGTGATTTTGCCATCCAGCTTGTGCCCACGTGGGCCGCCGGTTGCAACCTTGCCCAACAAGAAGTCATGCAAACGACCATAAGAGTTACGGTCGAGGATCGCCAATTCATCGTCACGATCTTTGGCCAAGCGTTCAATTTCTTCGCGTTCAATGGCAAGTGCGCGTTCGTCCTTGTCCACGCCGTGGCGATTGAACACACGAACCTCAACAACCGTGCCTGAAACGCCAGGAGGCAGACGCAGTGAGGTATCACGAACATCAGAGGCTTTTTCACCGAAAATGGCGCGCAGAAGTTTTTCTTCTGGTGTCATTGGGCTTTCACCCTTTGGCGTAATCTTGCCGCAGAGAATGTCGCCCGGCTTCACTTCAGCACCGATATAAACAATGCCAGCTTCGTCGAGGTTCTTGAGTGACTCTTCGCCCACGTTTGGAATATCGCGGGTGATTTCCTCAGGCCCAAGCTTGGTGTCACGCGCCATCACATCGAATTCTTCAATATGAATGGAGGTGAACACGTCATCTTTAACAATGCGCTCAGAGAGAAGAATGGAGTCTTCGAAGTTGTAACCATTCCAGGGCATAAACGCCACGAGGCAGTTTTGTCCTAAGGCCAAATCACCCAGCTCAGTTGATGGGCCGTCGGCAATAATGTCGCCAGCCTTCACAATGTCACCGGTGCGAACCAGTGGACGCTGATTGATGCAGGTTGATTGGTTTGAACGCTGGAACTTGGCCAGCGTGTAGATATCGACACCAGGCTTTGTTGGGTCGGTTTCTTCGGTGGCGCGAATAACAATACGCTTGGCATCAACCTGATCGACAATACCAGAACGACGTGCGGTGAAGGCGGCACCCGAATCGCGGGCCACAACAGACTCCATGCCCGTGCCCACAAATGGTGCCGCAGAACGCACCAGCGGCACAGCTTGGCGCTGCATGTTTGAACCCATCAAAGCGCGGTTGGCGTCGTCGTTTTCCAAGAATGGAATGAGTGCTGCAGCAACCGAGACAATCTGCTTTGGTGAAACGTCAACAAAATCCACCTTGTCTGGCGTCACTTGCAACACGTCACCATTGTGTCGCACGATCACGAGATCATCGGTGAACTTCATTTCCTTGCTCAAAGCCACGTTGGCTTGGGCGATATGATGCTTCGACTCTTCGATAGCCGAGAGATACTTCACATCATTCGTCACCTTGCCATCAACAACCTTGCGGTACGGTGTTTCGATAAAGCCATATTTATTCACGCGGGCATAAGTGGCCAGCGAGTTGATCAGACCGATATTCGGACCTTCTGGCGTTTCAATCGGGCAGATACGGCCATAATGGGTTGGATGCACGTCACGCACTTCAAAGCCCGCACGCTCACGTGTCAAACCACCAGGCCCAAGCGCCGAGAGGCGGCGCTTATGGGTGATTTCAGAAAGCGGATTGGTTTGATCCATGAATTGCGAAAGCTGCGATGAACCAAAGAACTCGCGAACCGCGGCAGCCGCAGGCTTGGCATTGATCAAATCATGCGGCATCACCGTGTCGATATCAACCGATGATAAGCGTTCCTTGATGGCGCGTTCCATACGCACCAAGCCAAGGCGATACTGATTTTCCATCAACTCGCCAACCGAGCGAACCCGGCGGTTGCCGAGGTTGTCGATGTCGTCAACTTCGCCCTTTGAATCGCGCAGATCATGCAGCACCCTGATGACTTGCAAAATGTCGTCCTTGCGCAACACGCGCATGGTGTCTTCAACAGTTTGCTCTAAACGCATGTTCATCTTCACGCGGCCAACGGCAGAAAGGTCATAACGCTCCTGATCAAAGAACAGGCCTTTGAACAAGGCTTCTGCACCTTCACGGGTTGGTGGTTCACCAGGGCGCATCACGCGGTAAATTTCAACCAGCGCCTGCTCATAGGTTTCAACCTTGTCGGCCTTGAGCGTGTTGCGGATATAACCGCCGGTGTTGATGTGATCGATGTCGAGCAGATTGAGCGACTTGAAGCCCAATTCTTTCAATTGACCCAAAAGTTTCTCGGTAATTTCTTCGCCAGCTTCAGCAAAGATTTCACCCGTATGCTCGTTCACCAATTCATCAGCAATATATTGGGTGTAAAGGTCTTCATCACGCACCAACAATTCCTTGGTGCCGTCTTCCATGACCTTGCGCGCCAAACGCGGCGTAATCTTCTTGCCAGCTTCAACAACCACTTGGCCGGTCTTGGCATCCACCAAGTCAACCAATGGCTTGATGCCCTTGAAACGCTCAGCCGCAAATGGCATTTTCCAGCCATCTTTGGTTTGCGTATAGGTCACTGACTTATAGAAATAATGCAAAATTTCTTCGGCCTGCATGCCCAAGGCATAAAGCAGCGTGGTGACCGGCAACTTACGGCGACGGTCGATACGTGCGAAAATCAAATCCTTGGCATCAAACTCAAAGTCCAGCCATGAGCCGCGATAAGGAATAACGCGCGCCGCAAACAGGATCTTGCCTGATGAATGGCTCTTGCCCTTGTCGTGATCGAAGAACACACCTGGCGAACGATGCATTTGCGAAACAATCACGCGCTCGGTGCCGTTCACAACAAACGTGCCGTTCTTGGTCATGAGCGGAATGTCGCCCATGTAAACGTCTTGTTCCTTGATGTCCTTGACCGACTTGGCTTGGGTATCTGGATCAATTTCAAACACGATCAGGCGCAGCGTCACCTTCAAGGGCGCAGCAAAGGTCATGCCGCGTTGTTGGCATTCATCAACGTCAAATTTGGGCTGTTCAAATTCATAACGCACGAATTCAAGCACGGCCTGGCCCGAAAAATCCGAAATCGGGAACACCGATTTGAATACCGATTGCAAACCTTCATTGGCGCGGCCGCCTGTGGGTTCCTTCATTTGAAGGAACTGGTCATAGGATTCGCGTTGAACCTCGATGAGGTTCGGCATTACTGCAACTTCGATTCCTTTACCGAAAACTTTGCGAATGCGCTTGCGGCTTGCAATGGTACGGGTGTCAGCCATGTGTTTTCCTGTCACTTTCGTTTAACGGAGCAAATGCCCCAAAAAAGCCTCTAAAACGGCTTGCATCAGACCCCTTTTTCCAGAGCCTCATACAAACCGTTTCACTTAAACTCTACGCACAAACGCGCCATGGGGAACCAGCCACATTGGCCGCCCCCCATGGCGAAATTGTGTTTTACTTCAACTCGACCTTGGCACCAGCCGCTTCGAGCTTCTTCTTAATGTCTTCAGCATCCTTCTTGTTGATGCCTTCCTTAACGGCCTTTGGAGCGGCTTCAACCAGATCCTTGGCTTCTTTCAAGCCCAGGCCGGTGATGGCGCGCACTTCCTTGATCACTTCGATCTTCTTATCGCCAGCAGCGGTAAGCATCACGGTGAACTCGGTCTTTTCTTCAACAGCGGCGGCAGCTGGGCCAGCGGCTGCAGCAGCAGCCGGAGCAGCAGCAGAAACGCCCCACTTTTCTTCCAGCATCTTGGAAAGTTCCGCAGCTTGCAGAACGGTCAAGGATGAAAGGTCTTCAACAATCTTGGCTAAATCGGCCATTTTATCTTCTCTCTTTTTTCAGTCGGTTTAAAACAACAATTAAAACGGGATAGCTTTCTTAAGCTTCTGCTTTGGTGGCATAGGCATTGATCACGCGTGCAAGTTGGCCAGCCGGAGCCGCAACCACGCCCGCAATGCGGGTGGCTGGGGTCTGGATCATGCCAACAAGTTTTGCCCTCAATTGATCAAGTGAAGGCAATGCCGCGAGAGCCTTGACTGCATTGGCATCAAGAACCGTGGTGCCGAGTGAACCACCAAGAAGAACGAACTTGTCGTTTCCCTTGGCAAAATCAGCAGCGATCTTTGGTGCCGTAACCGGGTCTGCGCCGTAAGCCAACATGGTTGGGCCTTCGAACAGGTTTTTAATCCCGGCAGCATCAGTGCCGTCCAGAGCGAGCTTTGTCAGGCTATTTTTTGCCACCTTTATGGTAGCACCCGCAGCGGCCATCTTGTTACGCAAGTCAAGGACTTGGTTCGCAGTCAGGCCTTTGTTGTGGGCCACAACAACAACACCGGTTGTTTTGAACAACTGGTGGAGTGTCGCAACGAGCTCTGTTTTTTCAGCTCTTTCCACTTGCTCTCTCCTTATTAGCGCGTCGCTTCATTGCGAACACGCTGTTGGACCAACCGCTCAAACGTTTTCCACCTACGAAGGCAGTCACGCTTTTGCGGCGCTCTACTGCCTGTCCCCTGTTTGTTGCCAAACAGGTTTTTGAGGTCTCAACCGACTGATGATCACGCTATATGGTGATCCGCATTCTGTTTTGACACCCATCTCATGCTGGCTCTTTCGATTAAGCTTCACGGTTTCCCATGTCGCACCCGCAATCTTGGACAGGTACCCGCAAAACCGTTAGGTCTTGGCGGGATCCATGCAGAGTGGCTCAACGCCGCCCTGCATGGAAACTCTTGTAAATTACGAAGCCGACATAACACCAAGGTCCAACTTCAACCCTGGGCCCATCGACGACGAAATCGAAATCTTCTTGATATAAGTGCCCTTGGCACCCGCTGGCTTGGACTTGTTCACAGCATCCAGAAATGCGCGGAGGTTTCCGGCAATCTGATCAACCGAGAATGAAGCCTTGCCAATGCCAGCCTGTACAATTCCGGCTTTTTCAACGCGGAATTCAACAGCACCACCCTTGGCAGCCTTAACAGCAGCAGTCACATCCATGGTTACCGTGCCAACTTTTGGGTTTGGCATCATGTTGCGCGGACCGAGCACTTTGCCTAAACGGCCAACTAAACCCATCATGTCTGGCGTTGCGATGCAACGGTCAAAATCAAGCGTGCCCTTGTTGACGATTTCGAATAGGTCTTCAGCACCAACAATGTCTGCACCGGCCTTCTTGGCTTCTTCTGCCTTGGCACCCTTGGCGAACACCGCAACACGAACTTTGCGGCCTGAACCGTTTGGCAGGTTGCACACGCCGCGCACCATTTGGTCGGCATGGCGAGGGTCAACGCCCAAGTTCATCGCCACTTCGATGGTTTCATCAAACTTGGCATTGGCGCGGTCCTTGATCAGCTTTACGGCATCTTCGATGGCGTAAAACTTTGAACGATCAAGACCGGTCATGTTTTTTTCAATACGTTTTGCTTTTGCCATGATCTTAGCCCTCAACAACCAAGCCCATGGAACGGGCTGAACCTGCAATTTCCCTTGCAGCTGCATCAAGGTCACGCGAATTCATGCCCTTAAGTTTTTGCTCAGCGATTTCACGGCACTGCGCCATGGTCACTTTGCCTGCAACAACTTTGCCTGGCTCTTTCGAACCGGCATTGATCTTGGCAGCCTTCTTCAAGAAATAAGAAGCTGGTGGAGCCTTCATTTCAAAGGTGAAAGACTTGTCTTGATACGCAGTGATCACCACTGGAACAGGCGAACCCTGCTCCATCTTCTGCGTGGCAGCGTTAAACGCCTTGCAGAATTCCATGATGTTCAAACCACGTTGGCCCAGTGCTGGGCCGATTGGCGGTGATGGGTTTGCTTGGCCAGCTGGCACTTGCAACTTCACATAACCGACGATTTTCTTCGCCATATGTATCCCTCTTTCAAGGTTAGTGGTCGGGCTTTAAGGCCTCCCACGGGGTTAACATTACCTCTTCGCCCGCACAGCGGGAGAAGAAGGGCCCATTGCGTTAGCAATGGGAAGATGAGGGTCTTACTTCACCTTCTCGACTTGCCCATATTCGAGTTCAACAGGCGTTGGCCTGCCGAAAATGCTCACAGCCACTTTGAGCCGTGCGCGTTCTTCATCAACTTCCTCAACTTGACCGTTGAAGGAAGCAAATGGTCCATCAGCGACGCGAACCTGCTCGCCAACTTCAAACCGGATCGAAGCTTTCGGCCGCTCAACACCCTCAGCCACTTGGTTGAGAATGCGGTTGGCTTCAATATCTGAAATCGGAACTGGCTTGGAACCAGAACCGAGGAAACCTGTCACCTTCGGGGTGTTCTTGATCAAATGGAACACTTCGTCGGTTAAATCAACCTTTGCGAGCACATAGCCCGGAAAGAATCGGCGTTCACTCTTAATCCGGCGACCACGGCGAATCTCCACCACTTCTTCGGTCGGCACAATCACTTGCTCGAAGGAATCTTCGAGGTGTTTTTGCACAGCCTGCTCTTTTAATGATTCCATCACCTTCTTTTCGAAGTTCGAATAGGTGTGGATGATATACCAGCGTTTTGCCATAAATTTCCCGTAGTGCCTTGATTTTGTTACTTAAATACCAAACAGCACTTTTTCGACGCCCCATTTCAGAACGGCGTCTGCGCCCAAGAAAAACAAACTCGCCGCCACCACCATGATCACCACCATGACAGTCGAAATGCCAAGCTCGCGCCGCGTCGGCCAAGTGACCTTAGCTGCTTCGGCGCGCACATCTCGTGCAAAACTAACGATATTATTCTCGGCCATCTCATATTCCTGTTTTCGAAGCTTTCAGTCAAACCATTGATATAACTCAATAATAAAACCAAAATGGCAGGGGCAGTAGGATTTGAACCCACGACCTGTGGTTTTGGAGACCACCGCTCTACCAACTGAGCTATACCCCTTCAAGCTCC
>JAYVXY010000223.1:0-12198 GCA_043784785.1 Aestuariivirga sp.
ACGGGCCAAAATGGGGCAGGCAAAACCAATGTGCTGGAAGCGCTATCACTGCTCGTGCCGGGGCGCGGCCTGCGCGGTTCGGCCTTTAATGTTATTGCGCGGCTTGGCGGTTCGGGTTCGTGGGGTGTGGCTGCCGATGTGGAAATACCTGGTGGTGAGTTTAAACTCGGCACCAGTTTCGAGGGCGATCCTCTCTCTGAAGATGGTGGTAGCAATGGCCGCAATGCCATGGTCGATGGCGCGGTTCAGCGTTCATCGGGCGTGCTGACCAATTATCTCAAAATGCTGTGGCTCACGCCGGCGATGGACCGCCTCTTCGCCGGCCCTGCTTCTGATCGGCGGCGGTTTTTTGACCGTCTCGTCGTGGCGTTCGACACGCATCATGGCGCGCGGGTTTCAGCTTTTGAAAAACTGATGCGCGAGCGCAATTTCCTGCTGCAAGACCCGCGCTGCGACTATACTTGGCTTTCCAGCATTGAAGCCCAAATGGCTGAACAGGCCGTGGCGGTTTCGAGTGCCCGCAATGCCGCCGCCGCAACGCTTGCCAGGCACTTTGCAGCAGGGGCCGATGCCAGCCCTTTTCCATGGGGAATCTTGCAGCTTTTGGGTGATATTGAGGCTTTGGTGGCGCATAATCCTGCCGTGCAAGCTGAAGAAGAATACGCTAAGATATTATACGATTCGCGAAGCCTCGATAGGGCCCAGCAACGCACGCTGAAAGGCCCGCACCGCACCGATTTTTCGGTGATGCATGGCCCCAAAAATGCACCTGCCGAACTCTGTTCAACAGGCGAGCAAAAGGCCTTGCTGATCGGGTTGATATTGGCGCAGGCGGGTGCTGTAAAAGAATTGGTGGGGGCCGCACCCGTGTTGCTTCTCGATGAAGTGGCAGCGCATTTAGATGCGCATCGGCGGCGGGGATTGTTTGAAGCACTCACCCAATTGGGTGTGCAGGCTTGGATGACAGGCACGGATATAAGTTTGTTTAATGAGTCAGGTGCGCAATCAGCGCTCTATCACGTTGAACATGGATCTATTTTGGAAGTGAAATAATGACCGAAGAAGAAAAACACGAGTCCGAAAAAAAGGCTGAAGAAAAGCGTGCTGAGGCTATTGCCGATTATGGCGCAGACTCGATCAAGGTGCTCAAAGGTCTTGATGCCGTGCGCAAACGCCCGGGCATGTATATTGGTGATACTGATGATGGCTCAGGCCTGCATCACATGGCCTATGAAGTCATTGATAATGGTATTGATGAGGCCCTCGCTGGTCATGCCTCTCTCGTCACGCTGGCGCTAAATGCCGATGGTTCCGTCACCATCACCGATAATGGTCGCGGCATCCCGACAGACATCAAACAAGATGATGATGTAGAGCCCAAGCGTTCCGCTGCTGAAATCGTGATGACTGAGCTTCACGCTGGCGGCAAGTTTGACCAGAACTCCTATAAGGTTTCGGGTGGTCTGCACGGTGTGGGTGTTTCGGTGGTGAACGCGCTTTCGGTGAAGCTCGAGCTCACCATTCACCGCAATGGCAAAACCCATTATATGAGCTTCACCCATGGCGTGCCTGATGCGCCGCTCAAAGTGATTGGCGATTCAAACGGCAAGCGCGGCACCGAAGTCACCTTCCTGCCTTCAACCGACACCTTCACCAAAACCGAATTTGATTTTGCCACGCTGGAACACCGCCTGCGTGAGCTTGCGTTCCTGAACTCGGGCGTGCGTATTGTCATCACCGACAAGCGCGGCGTGGAACCGCATGTGCTTGAGCTTTATTATGATGGTGGCATTGTCGAGTTTGTCAAATATCTCGACCGCACCAAGCAAGGCCTGATCAAAGAGCCAATCATGATCCGTGGCGAAAAAGATGGCATCTCGATGGAGTGTGCCTTGTGGTGGAATGACAGCTATCATGAAGGTGTGTTCTGCTTCACCAATAATATTCCCCAGCGCGATGGCGGTACGCATTTGGCAGGCTTCCGTGGCGGCCTCACCCGCATCATCAACACCTATGCCTCCGAAAGTGGCATTGCCAAGAAAGAAAAAATCGCCATCACCGGTGACGACGCGCGCGAAGGTTTAACCTGCGTGCTATCAGTCAAAGTGCCCGATCCAAAATTCTCATCTCAAACCAAAGACAAGCTCGTGTCATCAGAAGTGCGGCCCGTGGTTGAAGGCCTGATCAATGAGCAATTAGGCGCGTGGTTTGAAGAACATCCATCAGATGCAAAAATCGTCGTTGGCAAAGTCATTGAAGCAGCGCTGGCCCGTGAAGCGGCGCGCAAGGCGCGTGAGCTGACAAGGCGTAAAGGTGCGCTTGATATGTCAACGCTGCCCGGCAAACTGGCCGATTGTCAAGAGCGTGATCCCGCCCTGTGCGAACTTTTCATTGTAGAGGGCGATTCTGCTGGTGGCTCGGCCAAGCAGGCGCGCAACCGCGAGAACCAGGCCGTGCTGCCTTTGCGTGGTAAGATTCTAAATGTTGAACGCGCCCGCTTTGACAAAATGTTGGGCTCTGCCGAAATCGGAACCCTCATCACCGCTTTGGGCACAGGCATTGGCCGCGAGGAATTCAACGCGGACAAATTGCGCTATCACAAAATCATCATCATGACCGACGCTGATGTTGACGGTGCCCATATCCGCACGCTGTTGCTCACCTTCTTCTACCGCCAGATGCGCGAAGTGGTGGATCGTGGTCATCTCTATATCGCTCAGCCGCCGCTCTATAAAATCAAACGCGGTTCATCGGAACAGTACCTTAAAGACAATAAAAGCCTTGAGGCCAATCTGGTTGATGTGGGCCTGGAAGGTGTGACCTTGCAGCTGGCAGATAGCAGTGAGCGCGGCGGGCCTGATCTGCGCGCCATTGTCGAAGAGGCCTTGGCCATCCGCACCATGTTGGAAGCGCTGCATTCACGCTACCCATCTTACATCATCGAGCAAGTGGCCATTGCCGGTGCGCTTAATCCTGAAGTGCTTTCAACCAATGAAAACACGGCTGGTGCCGCCACCTATATCGCCAAGCGTCTCGATGCGGTTTCAGAGGAAACCGAGCGCAATTGGAAAGGCCACGTGGCCCATGATGGCGGCTTGTTGTTTGAGCGTGAATTGCGCGGTGTCAAAGAAAGCTGGCACATTGATGGCAAGCTGATTGCCTCTCAAGATGCCTTGCGCCTTGATAAAAAAACCGCGCATTTGCAGGAAATCTATGCCCGCACCGCCAAGCTGCGCCGCAAGGATTCCGAGTCCCTAGTGTTTGGCCCATTGTCGCTCTTGGAAAGCATCTTCACCGCAGGCCGCAAAGGCGTTTCCATGCAACGCTATAAGGGGCTGGGCGAAATGAACCCCGACCAACTCTGGGAAACCACGCTCGATCCCAACGCACGCTCATTACTGCGCGTAAAAGTCGCCGAGATGGATGATGCCGATAATCTGTTCAGCAAACTAATGGGCGATGTGGTGGAACCAAGGCGGGATTTTATCAGGGACAATGCGCTGAACGTGGCGAATTTGGATGTGTGATTTTCGCTCGCTTTTAATCTCCTAACTTCCGTCATCCCGACGAAAGTCGGGATGACAGTGCTTGGTGGTCAATTTTATCTTATTTACTTGCCACTCACACCCGTCATGCCAGCGAAGGCTGGCATCCCGCTTTCTTCAAATTTCAGAGCTCGTAGCTAGCTGGACCCCAGCCTTCGCTGGGGTGACGAAACCTATTAAGCACAATCAGTTCACCCAAAAACGTCGTCTTCATTCACCTTGCAAAACTTGTTCTATCGGGAGACCCAATTGTGGAGACTAGCCAGATATAGCTCTCCCACCGTACGGTGTCAAGCACTATTTTCCTACAATAGAAAATATTATTTCGGGGCCCGCTTCGCCAAAATCCGTTGCAGCGTGCGTCGGTGCATGTTCAGCCGCCGTGCGGTTTCCGACACATTGCGGTTGCACAATTCAAACACCCGTTGGATATGTTCCCAGCGCACCCGGTCGGCCGACATGGGGTTATCGGGCAGGGCGTTGCGGTTGTCGGTGTCGCTGGTCAGCGCGCCATAAACCGCATCGGCATCAGCAGGTTTGGCCAGATAATCAATCGCCCCCAGTTTCACGGCGGTGACAGCCGTGGCGATGTTGCCATAACCAGTCAGCACCACCACGCGCGCTTCGGGCCTTGTGGCATGCAGCGCTTCGATCACGTCCAAGCCATTGCCATCGCTCAGGCGCAAATCCACTACAGCATAATTGGGGGCATTCTTTTTCACTTCGGCAATGCCCTCGGCCACCGTGTCGGCCATGCGCACGGAAAACCCGCGGGTTTCCATGGCGCGGCCCAGGCGAGTCAGGAAGGGTTTGTCATCATCAACGAGGAGGAGGTTTTTTTCAGTGTTTTCTATCATGTTGATTTCACCTTGTGCGACGGCATAAGGGCAACGTCAAGCGTTTTTGCCAACGTCTACAGCGGCGCGCGGCCAGGTAATCTGGATCATGGCCCCCTTGGCGGGATATTTGCGGTTGGCCAGCGCCACGACGGCGCCTGATCGCTCCAGCAAGGTTTTGGCAATGAAAAGCCCCAGCCCCATGCCCTCATGGCGGCCTTCTTCATTTTCATCCTGTTCGCCATAGCCGGGCCTTGTGGTGACAAAGGGATCACCCAATTGATCAAAGATCGTCTGATCAAAGCCCGGCCCATCATCAGCAACAACAAGAATGATCTGGTTTGGGTTCCAGCGGGCCTTCACTTCAACTGATGAGGCTGCAAAGTCAAAGGCGTTCTCCAGGAGATTGCTCAAACCATAGGTAATGGCTGGGTTGCGGCGAAAAATCGGCTCAGGCGTTGGAATTTTTCCGTCGACTGCGGCATCAATGATGATTTTGACTTCTGAGCCACGCAAAGGCGCCACCATATCTTCAATCATCGCCTCCAGTGTGACTTGCTGATACATATCATCGGATAATTGTTCTGGCACAGCCAAGCGTTTCAAAATATCGCGGCACCTTGCGGCTTGACTGATGAGCAGGTCAATATCCTCCGTATGCGGAGAATTCTTTGGGCTTTCGCGCTTAAGCTCTTTGGCCACCAGGGCGATGGTGGCCAGCGGGGTTCCTAATTCATGGGCCGCTGCGGCCGCCAAACCATCGAGCGCCGATAATCTCTGCTCGCGCGCCAAAACAATCTCGGTTGCCGATAAAGCCGTCGACATCAGCCTTGCTTCCTCTGCAATGCGCCTTGCATAAATTGCAGAGAACACCGTGCCGCAAACCAGGGCTGCCCACATGCCGGCAATATAAGTGGGCGGCAGGCTCAAGGCATTGGCATCAGACCAGGGCAGAGGCTTATGGATAAAGGCCAAAATGGTGGAACAGCCAAAGGCGAGTGCGGCCAGTGCCAAAGTCCACTTCAATGGCAATGAGGTTGCCGAAATCGTAACCGGCACCAAAAACAAAAACGCAAACGGGTTTTCCAATCCGCCGGTCAAATAAAGCAATATGGCCAATTGCACCACATCATAGCCCAACAACAATCCTGCCGGGCGGGCAGCCAATCTTTGTCCGCCGCGCCAGCGCAGGGTTAGAAAAATATTGAGCCAGGCGCTCAAAGCAATCATCGCCAGGCACAGGGCCAAGGGCAGCTTAAAACCCAAAATGAACTGCACGCCAAGCACAGCGATGGATTGGCCAATGACCGCCAGCCAGCGCAGCCGCACCAGCGTACGCAAACGCAGCAGCCCCAAGCCCTGCTGCTCATTGATTGGTGGTATGGCAAAAATATCAGTCATTTCATTTCAATATTGGCAGGAAAAGGCTATAGGCGAAAGCCTGATGCAAAACTCCTCACTTCTGCCATCGCGCCCCAAACTGATCGCCGCTGCTGTCGTGCTCATGGCGGCGCTGGCTGTGGCGGCTTTGGCTTTAACCCAATGGCCCGCTCAAGGCCCAACTGGCTCTGGCACAGCTTTGATCGGCGGCCCCTTCACCATGGTGAACCACAAGGGAGCGACTGTTACCGAGAAAGATTTTCTGGGACATTATACGATTTATTTCTTTGGCTATACGTTTTGCCCAGATGTGTGCCCCACCGAACTTCAGGTGCTGGCGGCGGCAATGAAAGAGCTGGGGCCAGAGGCTGATAAGATTATACCGGTTTTTGTTTCCATTGACCCAGAGCGCGATACGCCTGCGGTGATTGGCGGTTATGTTTCCAATTTTGATCCGCGGCTTGTCGGCCTGACTGGATCGCCCGAACAAGTGGCCACCATGGCCCGGGCGTTTCATGTGTTTTATCAAAAAGTGCCCGACCCCAAGACCCCCAAAGATTATAGCATGGACCACTCTTCGATTATCTATGTGATGGGGCCGGATGGAAAATTCGTCAAACACTTCCCATATACGACCGATGCAAAGAATCTGGCGGAAGACTTGAAAAAGATGCTACAAGGCTAGCTTGCTGTCGGGGATCAGTTTTGTTGTCGGATTGTTAACGGGCATATTTCATGCTCTGAAGGATGTTTGGACCAAAAATGCTTTATCCACTTTATGAAATGAACCATGCCGCCATTCAGCCCATGCGGTTCTTTGCCGAGGCGGGATTGGCCTTTTGGGAAAATGCGTTTAATCCATTGGCTCATACATCGCTCGGGCGCAGCACCGCCGCTTCGCTCCATATGTTTGAGCGGGCCACGCGCCGTTATGACAAACCGGAATTTGGCGTAACCAGCGTTAAAATGAATGGCAAGGATGTTGCGATCCAGGAAAATATTGTTTGGCAAACACCATTTTGCAACCTGATCAATTTTGTCAAAGATGTGCCTGCCAAAACCAAGCCGCTGCCAAAACTGTTGATGGTGGCCCCCATGTCGGGCCATTATGCAACTCTGCTGCGTGGCACAGTGGAAGCCATGCTTCCGCAATATGATGTCTATGTAACCGACTGGATTGACGCACGTGACGTGCCGTTGTCACATGGATCATTTGACCTTGATGATTATGCCGATACGCTGATTTCCATTCTGCAGCACCTCGAAACCCGCGCCCATGTGATGGCGATTTGCCAGCCTTCGGTTCCGGTGCTGGCCGCAGTTTCCTTGATGAGCGCCAATAATGATCCTCTGGTGCCTCTTTCCATGGTGTTGATGGGCGGGCCGGTTGATACGCGTCGCAACCCCACGGCTGTCAACAAGCTGGCCGAAGAAAAAGGTTCCGATTGGCTGCGCAATAACATGGTCATGAGTGTGACTGGTGGTCATGCGGGTGAGGGCCGCGAGGTTTATCCAGGCTTCATGCAGCTTGGCAGTTTCCTCGCCATGAATGCCAATCGCCATTTGAAAGCCCATAAGGAACTTTATCACAGCCTTGTTGGCGGCGATGAAGCAGACGCCGACAAGCACAAGACATTCTATGACGAATACATGGCGGTGATGGATTTGACCGCTGAATTTTATCTGCAAACGGTTGACCGGGTTTTCATCAATTTTGATTTGCCCAATGGCACTTATCGTCATCGCGGCGAATTGATTGATCCTGCCAAAATCACCAAGACGGCCTTGATGACGGTTGAGGGCGAACGTGATGATATTTCAGGTGTTGGCCAAACCGAAGCCGCGCATGATCTCTGCACCGGCATTCCGGCTGCAAAGAAAGTTCATCATCTGCAGATGGGTGTTGGGCATTATGGTGTATTTTCCGGTTCTAAATTCCGCGCCGAAGTCGCCCCTAAAATCATAGCCTTCTTTCAATCCAACGGGGCATGATCAGTCTTCTTGGCCGCATCGCAGTTCTGCGCAGCCATCCTGCGCCTGAACCTTGTGTGATTGCCCTTGAAGGCCAAGACATTCGCATCAGTTTCAAACGCAATGTGCGTTGCAAGCGCATGATCATGCGTGTGGCCAAGGATGGTTCAGGTTTGGTGATGACATTGCCAAAGCGAACCCCTCAAGCCGAAGCGCTGCGCTTTGCCCATGCTTCAAAAGGCTGGATCTTAAAGAATATTGCAAACCGCAAGCCGACACTCTGCTTTGTTGATGGGGTGATCATGCCTTTTTGCGGCATCGAACATAAAATCATCTGTCCCGGCGGCAGGCGTGGGCTGGTGCAGCTGGATGAGATGGCCAAAACCATCATCGTTCCGGGCGATTATGCTCATGTAAACCGGCGTTTGACGGATTGGCTTAAACAGCAGGCCTTGAAAGAATTGACCGCCGCCTCTCAACACTATGCAGCCGCAATGGAGGTTCAGTACGCCGCCATTTCGGTGCGTGACCAGAACAGCCGCTGGGGTTCTTGTTCAGCAGCACGCGCATTGTCCTATTCCTGGCGTTTGATTTTGGCCCCGCCATTTGTTTTGGATTATGTGGCTGCCCATGAAGTGGCGCATATTCGGGAAATGAACCATGGTCCACGCTTTTGGCGGCTGGTTCTGACCCATTGCAAACTGGCCAAGCAGGCCCGCGCCTGGCTGCGCCATGAAGCGCGCGATTTGCACCGATATGGGGCAAAATTGCCTTAATCAGCTATCAACCCCTCCTCGACTAAAACATGCGCTTATCTTGCGAGGAGCGCTCTATGGCCGTTAATCATCCGGAAATCACTCAAAGCCGCCCGAATGCCATGAAAACCGGGGCCATGCTGGTGCCAGCCTATGTGGCCACCATGCTGCTTAGCGCCTCGCTGCTATTTTTAGTCCAGCCAATGTTTGCGCGCATGGCGCTTCCGCTTCTGGGGGGAACGCCTGCTGTCTGGGCCATTGCCATGTGTTTTTTCCAAGCTGTCTTGCTGGGCGGCTATTGCTATGCCCATCTCCTCAAAAAATATCTGCCGCCAGCTCTCGCCGTTCTTTTGCATGTGTCTTTGATGGGCCTGGCCTGGTTGAGCCTGCCCGTCACCCTGCCGATGGCCGATGTTCCGGCGGGCGGGGCCACGGCTGGCATTTGGCTTATCGGCCTGATGGCCAAAGCCATTGGTTATCCATTCTTTTTTATCTCGGCCACCGCCCCCTTGTTGCAAAGCTGGTTTGCCCGCACCACCCATAAAAATGCGGCCAACCCGTATTTCCTTTATAGTGCCAGCAATATTGGCAGCTTGGGCGCTTTGATTGCCTATCCCTTTATTGTTGAGCCTCTGCTCGGCCTGCATAATCAGGCCTTGCTGTGGAGTTTTGGTTTTATGGGCCTTGCTGCCGCGATTGGCCTGTGCGGCTTGATGATGTTGCGCAGTGAAGCCCCTTTACTGGCCTCGCATGCCACCAGCTCAACCGCAGCTGTGACATGGCGGATGCGCGGCTGGTGGATTTTCATGTCCTTCGTGCCTTCGGCTCTGCTTGTGGCTTGGACCAATCACATCACAACTGACATTGCCTCCGCCCCATTCCTGTGGTTGCCACCTTTGGTGTTGTTCCTGCTCACTTTCGTTTTAGTGTTCCGCGATAGGTCATTGGTATCGATGAAGCTGGCCCGCATCATCCAGCTGGTCAGCCTGCCAATCGCCTTTGTGGTGCAGTTCGCCTTGCCTTTGTCATTGGCGGTTCCAGTCATGATCATCGGCGCATTGTCATTTTTCTCAACCGCGATCATCTGCCATCGCCAGCTTTACGAAGCGCGGCCTGATGCTACTCATTTGACCGAGTTTTATATGTTGATGTCGCTGGGTGGTGTGCTCGGTGGATTATTCGTTTCGCTGGTTGCACCATTGGTGTTCAACTCGGTGTTTGAATATCCGCTGTTGCTGGTCATTGGTGTTGCCGCACGCCATGATGTTTTGAAAAATGAAAAAGTGATGGCGACTTTGCGTCAACCGCTTTTACCAATTGCCATTGGCATTGGCCTCATGGTGTTGATGGCCCTGTCAGCGCCACAAGGCGGCTTGCATCTACTTTTGTCAACGCGCGTGATTGAAGCTGGTGTGTTTGGTGCCTTCGCCTTCATCATGTTCCGCGCCCAGCAAATGGGTCTTGCAGGCCTGTCAATGGTGATGGTGATCTTAAGCTCAGTTACCGGGCAATCCCAAGAACGCGTGGCCTTACGCAGCTATTTCGGCGTGCTGAGTGTTACAGACAATGGTGCTGCTATTGGTTACCGCCTGCTCAATCACGGCACCACAGTTCATGGTGCTGAACGGCTTGATGAACTGGCGAGCGGCTTTGTCGGCAAGCCGCATCCCCTAACCTACTATAGTCCTGAAGGTGGCATGGCGCGCGCATTGCAAGCCACGCAAGCGCGTCTTTCCGCTGAAGGTAAAACTGGCATTTACCGCATCGTTGGTTTGGGCACGGGTTCGCTTTCCTGCTATTCCAAGCCAAATGAAGATTGGGCCTATTATGAAATTGACCGCGATGTGATCAAGGTTGCGCAAGATCCAAATCAATTCACATTCTTGTCAGCTTGTGCACCAACAATGAAGATGATTGAGGGTGATGCGCGCATTACGTTGAACCAATCAAGGGATGAAAAAGCCGATTATCTTCTGGTTGATGCGTTCTCTTCCGACTCCATTCCGGTGCATCTGATCACCACCGAAGCCATGCAGCTCTATCTTTCCCATGTGAAGGGTGATGGTGTTTTGGTGATCCATGTCACCAATCGCTATATGGATCTGGTGCCGGTGGTGGCTGCCAACATGCATGCGGTTGATCCTGCATTGCAGGGCCGCGTGGTGGATTATGTTCCACCTAAGGCTGGCGATCTGAGTGCCGCGCATTCGATCGCCATTGTGATTTCAAGGAGTGCAAGCAGCTTGGCGGCTCTTGATCAGAACAGCGATGTGAAGCCGCTGGTGCCGGTGTCTGGAATTGATCAGTGGACGGATGATTTTTCCAACCTGCCAAGCGCCATCTTCCGCCGCCTGTCGGTTACGAAATACTGAAATAGGTTAAACGCCCTCCTAAACACTGTCATCACCGGACTTGTTCCGGTGATCCATCGTTCAGCAGGCACACACTTCAGTTTAGCGAAGCGACTATCTCGTAGCCTGACAAATGGATTGCCGGAACAAGTCCGGCAATGACAGGGGCGGGGAAAGCCTGCTCAATAAAGACTCTTGTCATCCTGCCTTTGTTCCCAAACCGGTTTCTTGCGTTTTGGGATGGCGGGATCAGAAGGGCCAAACAGAACATCAAATATGGTGCGGCGCTTGGTGGGCTGGTCTTGTGGTGCTGTCGCGTTCGCCACTTGATCTGGTGTTGATGTTTGGTTTTGATCAACGACCGTTTGATCCGCGGGGGGTTGTGCCGTTGGTTGCTCAAAGCCCGGTAACACGGCCACAGCGAAACCAGCATGGGCGGGCTCCATCACATCACGCCACACCAAGGCTGGCAATGAGCCGCCGGTCACATTCTTGGTGGGGCTGTTATCATCATTGCCCATCCACACACCGGCGATCATGTAAGGTGTGAAACCCACAAACCAGGCATCGCGGTAATTCTGGCTGGTGCCGGTTTTGCCGCCAATGTCAAAATTGCCAAACTGCGCTTTAACACCCGTGCCATTTTGTACAACGGCGCGGAACAATCGGTTCATTTCGCCTAAATTGTTGTCCGAAATGACGCGACCCAAACCATCACCGTGATGTTCGTAAAGCACTTGCCCATCGCGCGTCACGATGCGGCGCACCACATAGGGCTGAACAGCGGTGCCGCCATTGGCAAAGGGCACATAGGCGGTGATTAACTCAATGGGTGAAACTTCGGACGTGCCCAAAGCCAAGGATGCATCATGGGTAAGAGTGGATGTTATGCCGAAACGCTCGGCCACAGCCGCCACATTGGCAGCACCAACCGCAACGGTTAGTTTGGCCGCAATGGTGTTGATGGATTGGGCGAAGGCCTGTTCGAGTGACACTTGGCCCTGATATTGTTGCTTATAGTTTTCAGGCGACCAATTGCCGATGCGCACCGGTTCATCCACCTCAATTGAATCCGGTGTGAAGCCATTTTCCATGGCGGCTTCATAAACAAAGGCCTTGAACGCCGAGCCCGGTTGGCGGCTGGCGGCGATGGCGCGGTTATATTGGCTCTTTTGGTAGGACTTGCCGCCCACCATGGCTATCACAGCGCCAGTTGGATCCATCACCACCATGGCCCCTTCACTCACATTCAACTTCTTGCCATTTTCGTTCAGCCGCTTGCGCATCGATTGCTCGGCATTGGTTTGGATGGTGGGGTCAATCGTGGTTTCAATGACGATGGATTGATCATAGCTTTTGA
>JAYVXY010000224.1:0-3815 GCA_043784785.1 Aestuariivirga sp.
CCGGTTTTTTAGCCACTGGTTTTTTAGCAGGTTTTTTAGCAATCACTTTCTTAGCACTCATTGTGAAGCCCTCCGCAACCATTGGTCAATTGCAACGGCTGCGATGATTAAACAACCGGATGCAAACATTTGCCAATAACTGTCGACTCCGGCCAGCGATAACCCCATGTTGAATACTCCAACTATCATCGCACCGAGCACAGAACCTACTATCGAAGCGCGGCCACCGAACAGAGATGTACCGCCGATTACGACGGCAGTTATGGATTCCAGATTGATATTTTCAAATGAAATTGGCGAAATTGAACCTACACGGCCAATTGCTATCCATGCACCAATGCCACAGATCAAACCAGCAAGGGCATAAACGGAAACGAGTGTGCTATTGATTTGAATGCCGGAAAGCATTGCAGCATCTGGGTCATCTCCCACGGCATGAACATGCCTGCCCCAAGCCGTACGATTCAGCAAATACCAAACGATTGCGGCAATAAGCAACATCGCATATGTGCCACCGATTGCCGAAAACCCACCAAACTCGAGCGTATAACCAAACACTGTAGGCGGATGACCAAACACGAGTAATCCAGGAGCTTTTGTTTCCAAATCGCTGGGGCGCACAGATTCGGACCCCGTGTACCATTGGTTTAGAGCCCGGAAAATGAAGTAAGTGCCTAAAGTCGCAATGAAGGGCGGAATTCGTGCCCTTGTTACCAGCAATCCGTTAAAGGCACCCATCAATCCACCAATGGCAATCCCCATAGGAACGACGAGATAAACTGGAAAAAGATAAGCATCCAGTGTTGCGAAGCGACCCATAACCATCGTGGCGATGACCAACATCACGCCCACAGACAAATCAATGCCTGCTGTTAAAATGACGATTGTTTGGGCTATCGCAATAATACCAACAACGGAAACTTGTTTTAGAATGGTTGACAGCGTTCCCGGAAGCAAGAAGTTGTGGGCAATCACACTGAAAATGAGAATGCTAACAATCAAAATAATCCCAGGGATAGCCGTGGGGTTTGTCCCCAAAAAGATACGAGCCCTAGCGATCAGCGAATTATCATCCATTTCAAAGCTCGCGACGTTCTTGTCGGCCTCGCTCAGCTTGGCTTCAAAATCAGAAATCGTCTTGGTTGGCGCGCTATTGTCGCTCATGCCCCTTAACCCCTCCCATAAATTTCAGTCGCCTCTTGTCGGGCGTTAATACACAAAGGGCGACTTTATCGTCGCCCTTCGCTTCGTCAAGTATAAGTTACGGAGCTATTAGCCCCAGCACTTTGCCGTGCCTTCCTTGGAGTCAATTGACTTGACACCTTTGGCTGGCTTGTCGGTGATCAAGTTTACACCGGTGTTGAAGAACGCCAGGCCATCAGTTGCCTTTGGCTTGGTGCCGTCCTTGGCGAAAGCAGCAATGGCTTCGATGCCCTTTGCAGCCATCAACAATGGATATTGTTGCGAGGTTGCGCCGATGACACCAGCGGTTACGTTCTTTACACCTGGGCAGCCACCGTCAACCGAAACGATTAGAACGCCTTTTTCCTTGCCAGCAGCTTTAAGAGCGGCAAATGCGCCTTCAGCAGCTGGTTCGTTGATGGTGTAAACCACATTGATGTTTGGTTCCTTGGCGAGCAAGGTTTCCATCGACTTCTGGCCACCTTCTGGGTTTGCACCTGAAGATTCATGACCAACAACGCGAGCGTCCTTTTCCGAACCCATAACTTTCAGGTCTGGAACGTCAATGCCGAAGCCCTTGAGGAAGCCTGTGTCACGGGCAACGTCAACCGAGATGTTATCCTTGTTGATGTCGAGCATGGCGATCTTGGCATCCTTGGCCTTGTCGCCCAAAGTGGCCTTGGCCCATGAACCGATCAAGGTGCCGGCTTCGAAGTTGTCGGTCGCAAAGGTCATGTCTTGGGCGGTTGCATCACCCAGTGGGGTGTCGAGAGCAATAACGAGAACGCCCTTTTCCTTGGCAGCCTTCAAAGCTGGTTCAACCGAAGCATTTGAAGCGGTGATGAGGATGCCCTTGGCACCAGCAGCAACGCAGTTTTCAATGGCGGTAAGCTGTGGAGCAGCGTCACCATCTTTTTCGCCAGCAAAGGCTTGGAAATCAAGACCAGCGGTCTTGGCGGCGGCAGCAGCACCTTCCTTCATCTTCACGAAGAAAGGGTTGGTGTTGTTCTTGGTGATCAAGCAAGCCAATGTGCCAGCTGATGCAACTGAGGCAAAGCTGGTGAGTGCAACGCCGACAAGAGCGGCTTTCAAAATTGATTTCATAAGTATCCTCCCATGGAACGGCCCATTATGGTGCCGTAAACAAACTGATTTTTACGTCTGTGAAGAGCAGAAGCACCCGAAAGTGCTCCTTCTTTCACCTGTCATCATGGACGGAAAAATTGGCTTCTGTCAATAAGTAAATCGGAATGATTTATTTATTGACAGTTAAAGCTCGTTACGAGAAGCTGCTCCTAAGTCATAAGAACTGCCGCGAAAACAGGCAGATGGGAAACCTTAGAGTGAATATTGAGCGTGCATCAAGCGATAAGCCATTGAGCAGCGGCGGGCCCACAGCTTCACGCGGCACAACGCAAAATGGTATGCGGCTCTATAATGAACGTTTGGCGCTTTCGTTGATCCGCCAATATGGGCAATTGCCTAAGGCCGAAATTGCCCGGTTGACTGGCCTTTCCGCCCAAACGGTTTCGGTGATCGTGCGCCAGCTTGAGCGCGATAGCCTGGTGATCAAGGGCGACAAGCAACGCGGCAAAGTCGGCCAGCCGCTGGTTCCATTCAAGTTGAACCCAGATGGGGCATTTTCGATTGGGCTTAAAGTGGGCCGCAGATCAGGCGATTTGGTTTTGCTCGATCTGGCCGGAAAAGTGCGCAAGATCGTGCGTCAACCCTATCATTTTCCAACGCCCACTGAATTTCTGGCCTTTGCTAAAAGCGGCTTAAGGGAATTGCTCGCGGATTTGCCTTTGCAGTTGCATCCGCGCATTTCCGGGCTGGGTATTGCTTCTCCGTTTGAACTCTGGAACTGGGAAGAGGAAGTGGGTGCACCCCATCACGTTCTGGAGGCTTGGCGCAATTTCGATTTGACCGAAGAAATTTCAAAACTGGGCCAATGGCCGGTTCTGTTTTGCAACGATGCGAGCGCGGCCTGTGCGGCAGAACTGTTTTTTGGCCACGGGCGCACCTATCGTGATTTTGCTTATTTCTATGTTGGGTTTTTTGTGGGCGGTGGCTTGGTTCTGAATGGCAGCCTGTTTCAAGGCCGCACGAAAAGTGCTGGTGCTATTGGGCCATTGCCAGTTCCTTCAAAAACCGGAAGCGAACAATTGATCAGGCATGCTTCACTTTATTTGTTGGAACGCAAATTGATGAATCATGGCCATGATGAATTGGTTCTGACGCGGAACCCCAATGATTGGACCGGATTGGGGCCCGAGCTTGACCAATGGATTGAAGACACGGCCAAGAATTTGGCTCATGCAGCTTTATCGGCAGCGGGCCTCATCGATTTTGAGGCCATCATCATTGATGGGGCCTTGCCGGTTGACATTCGGTCGCAGATTGTAGCCGCAACGAACCGCCATTTTGAGAAACTGGATCGTCGCGGTATAGCGCCTTTGGTGATTATTGCAGGCAGCGTGGGGGCTGATGCCCGTGCCATGGGTGGTGCTGCCTTGTCGCTGATGGCGAATTTCGCAATCGACCGGGACGTTCTATTCAAGGAGACGATCTAATGCTCAAGAACATCAACCCTTTGCTTGGGCCAGAGCTTCTCAAAGTGCTGCGCGCCATGG
>JAYVXY010000225.1:0-12035 GCA_043784785.1 Aestuariivirga sp.
AATGCCCAAAATCCTGTTCGCGTGGGCGTGAACAAGCGCCTTTCCGCCGGACTATTCGACCGGCATTATTGCGATTGCTTGCGCCCGCGCAACCCTTCGCTTCTTTCTGCCCTTGGAAAACGGATAAGCCGTTTTCGTCGCAGGGCAGAGTCATGTCCAGATTGCAAATGCGCCTGCGCAACCAATATTTGACAGGCGCGCAACAGGCGCTAAATAGCCGCCTAAACACAATTCAGGTGATCCAATGACCAAAGCACGCACATTATACGACAAGATATGGGATGATCATGTGGCCCATGAGGCTGATGATGGCACCTGCCTGCTCTATATTGATCGCCATCTGGTGCATGAAGTGACCTCCCCACAAGCCTTCGACGGCCTGCGCATGACCGGGCGCAAAGTGCGCCATCCGGAAAAGACGCTGGCCGTGGTTGATCATAATGTGCCCACCACCGATCGTTCCAAAGGCATTGCCGAAACCGAAAGCCGCTTGCAGGTGGAAGCACTGGCCAATAACGCGAAAGAATTCGGCATCACCTACTTCAACGAATTGGATAAGCGCCAAGGCATCGTGCATGTAGTTGGCCCGGAACAGGGCTTCACCTTGCCCGGCACCACCATTGTGTGTGGCGACAGCCATACCTCCACCCATGGCGCGTTTGGTGCGTTGGCTCATGGCATCGGCACATCAGAAGTCGAGCATGTGTTGGCCACGCAAACCTTGATCCAGAAAAAAGCCAAAAACATGAAAGTGGAAGTGAATGGCAAGCTGGCGCCGCACTCCACCGCCAAAGACATCATTCTTGCCATCATCGGCGAAATCGGCACGGCGGGCGGCACAGGATCGGTGATTGAATTTGCCGGCGAAGCCATTCGCGACTTGTCGATGGAAGGCCGCATGACGGTGTGCAACATGACCATTGAAGGTGGTGCACGTGCTGGCATGATTGCGCCGGACGCAAAAGCATTTGAATATCTGAAGGGCAAGCCCCGTGCGCCCAAGGGTGCCGATTGGGATAAGGCTATGGCCTATTGGGCCACATTACACTCCGACGAAGGAGCGCATTTCGACCGCATCGTGACATTGGATGCCGCCAATCTGCCGCCGATTGTATCATGGGGCACTTCGCCTGAAGACGTGGTTTCGGTGGCGGGTCAGGTTCCTGATCCATCATTGATTGCTGATGAAGGCAAGCGCCAATCCAAATTTCGTGCGCTGGAATATATGGGCTTGCGCGCTGGCCAGAAGATCACGGATATTCCACTGGATGTAATCTGGATCGGCTCGTGCACCAATGGCCGCATTGAAGATATGCGTGCTGTGGCCAAGATTGTTGAGGGCAAGAAGATTGCTGGTTCATTGGATTACGCCATGATTGTTCCGGGCTCTGGCTTGGTCAAGGAAATGGCCGAGGCTGAGGGCCTGGATAAGATTTTCGTCGCCGCTGGCTTTGAATGGCGTGAACCTGGCTGCTCCATGTGTTTGGCCATGAATCCTGACCAGTTGAAACCCGGCCAACGCGCTGCTTCAACCTCTAATCGCAATTTTGAGGGCAGACAAGGTTACAAGGGCCGCACCCACTTGGTTTCACCGCAAATGGCGGCTGCGGCGGCACTGGCCGGTCGCTTTGTGGATATTCGGCAACCCCAGTAAATTTAATTATTTTCAGCTTGCTTGGATTCATCTTTACCATATGAGAACCTATGCAACGATAGACTGATTCCCGGCGGGTCTGTTTGTCTGTGTTTTACAGTGGGAGTTAATATGGGTTCGAATGTTGTTGCCGATGCGAAGTTTCTGCGCCGCGTGTTATTTGCGCTTGTTGGCCTGACGGTGATGACAGGGCTTTTGGCCGGTTTTACGACAGTTCAATCGATGAACGCCAATCCAACCACCTGCATGTTTGGCTGCCAATAGAAAACCCGACCGCGTGGGAGACCGCGGCCGGATTTTTGTTCGTTCAGGTTTAACCTTGCAGGGGACCGGAACTTATTGAGGGGCTGGGCTTAGTAGCAAACCAAAGCCTTCTTCCAGCTCCAAACTTTGTAAGTGTGCCAAGCATTCCAAACCAGCTTGTGCTTCATCACATAATGGCAATCACTGCCATCATCATATCCAGCGTCATAATAGCCAGGGCCATAATAGCCTGAGTCGCCAGCGTGAATGTGGACGCCGCCGAAGCCTGGGCCACCAGTGCCAAAGCCAAAGCCAAAATCAATGCTGTCGGCCTTTGCGGATGATGCGCCAAAGCTGAGGGCAATGGCTGAAGCGGCGGTGAGGGCGATAAGGGTTTTGCGGATCATGGTATAATTCCTTCTGTTTGCATTTCGGGTTCAGTTTTTCGGTGTTCATCACCGTTGATGGAACCCTTATGAGGGGTCAGCCCTGAACCTATTCTGAGGGCACCATTTATCTGCCGTTCATATTGAAATGGGCGCGCAAGGCCTGTAGAAGCCCGCTGATGACCACAAAACCCACCATATTTATTGACGGCGAGGCTGGAACAACCGGCCTGCAAATCCGCGATCGGCTGAAAAACCGCACCGATATTGAACTGGTTTCAATTGCACTTGATAAGCGCAAAGATCCTGAAGCGCGGCGGGCATTGCTCAATTCCGTTGATGTGGCGATACTTTGCTTGCCGGATGAGGCGGCCATTGAAGCCGTTTTGCTGATTGATAAAAAATCCAAAACCCGGGTGATTGATGCCTCCACCGCTTACCGGGTGAATCCAAAATGGGCTTACGGCTTTGCTGAGCTTGATAAGAAGCAACGCGCCCGCATTGCCAAAGCCAAATTTGTATCGAACCCCGGCTGCTATCCGCAAGGACTGATTGCTTCGGTCAAGCCGTTGATCGAGAAAGGCTTGATGCCGGCCAATTATCCCGTCACCTACAATGCAATTTCGGGATATACGGGTGGCGGCAAGAAGATGATTGAGGATTATGTGGCCAAGGGCGCTTCTGCTTCTCCCTTCATGCCTTATGGCCTGACCTTCAATCACAAGCATTTGGCCGAGATGAAATATTATACGGGGCTGAAGCGCGATGTGATTTTTCAGCCGGCTGTTGGCAATTATGCCCAAGGCATGATGGGCTGTGTGCCGCTGTTTCTCAAAGGTTTGAAAAAGGGCACGACCGCTGCGAAGATTCACAAAACACTGAGCGCCTATTTCGCCAAATCCAAATTTGTCGAAGTGGCTCCGCTGGAAATGCTGGAACGTTCGCCTGTGCTTGACCCACAAGTTTTGAACAACACCAACAAACTGCGCCTGCATGTTTTGGCCAATGACGAGCGCGGCCAAGTGTTGATCATGTCGATCTATGATAATCTTGGCAAAGGTGCATCAGGTGCCGCCGTGCAAAATTTGAATTTGATGATCGGCGCAGATGAAACTCTGGCCGTTGATCTCGTGGTGTAAGGAATAAAGCATGCAAAAATTTGATACATTGACCGGTGTTGCGGCGCCAATGAACATCACCAATATCGATACTGATATGATTATCCCCAAGCAGTTCTTAAAAACCATCAAGCGCACGGGGTTGGGCAAATCACTGTTTTATGAAATGCGCTATACTCAGGAGGGCCAAGAGCTGCCTGAGTTTGTGTTGAACAAGCCAGCTTACCGCAAAGCTGAGATTTTGGTGGCGGGTGACAATTTTGGTTGTGGTTCGTCGCGTGAACACGCGCCTTGGGCGCTTTTGGATTTTGGCATTCGCTGCGTGATTGCCACCAGCTTTGCTGATATTTTTTATAATAATTGTTTCAAGAACGGCATTTTGCCGATTGTGGTTTCGGCTGAAGACCAAAAGAAACTGCTGGATTATGCGCAGCGTGGCTCGAATGCCACGATGACGATTGATCTGCCAAACCAGGAGATTCGCGGGCCTGATGGTGGCACGATCAAGTTCAATGTGGATGCCTTCCGCAAACATTGCATGCTCAATGGCTTGGACGACATTGGCCTGACCATGGAAAAGGCGGATTCAATTGCGGCTTTTGAGAAGAGTAACACTGCTTCTCATCCCTGGCTGTAATCGTTGAACAGCATTCTCATCACCGTCTTGCCGGTTTTCGGCATGATTGTGCTGGGCTATGGGTTTGCCAAATTTGGTGCGATTGATGGGCCTGCGGGTCGTGGCCTTAGTCTTTTTGTTTTCAACGTCGCCATTCCCGCCCTGTTGTTCAAAACCATGGCGACGATGGATACCAAAGATGTGGCGCCTTGGAGTCTGTGGGCGGTTTATTTCGGTGGCCTTGCGCTGACTTGGATTGCGGCAGCTTTTGTATCACGGTTTATCCCAAGCATCAGTGCAAGTGGTGGTGCGGCAGCTTCGATGGCTTCGGGCTTTGGTAATCTGGCGCTGCTTGGAACGCCATTGGCGCTTGCCCATTTTGGGCCGTCCGTTGCGGTGCCACTCGGATTGATACTGTCGATCCATGCGCCGATCTTGTGGTTTTCGGCCACCCTGCACCGTGAACTCGTAAGGCATTCGGGGAGTTTTTCGTTTCAAAGAACCGGCAAAGAACTACTTGGCAATCTAGCGCGAAACGCCATTGTGATTGCGTTGATTGCGGGCAGCCTGTGGCGCATCACGGGTTTAGGGCTGCACCCGATCCCGGATAAAATGTTAACAATGCTGGCTGATGCCTCAGTGCCCACGGCGTTGTTTGCTTTGGGAGTCTCCCTGAGTGCATATTCATTACGTGGATCGTGGGATGGCATGTTCGCTTTGATTGGCCTTAAAATGATTTTGATGCCGATCGTGGTTTTCATTCTAAGCCACTACATCATTGTCTTGCCGCCTCTTTGGGCGAAGATCGCGGTTTTGTTTGCAGCCATGCCGTCTGGCGCCAATGCGTTTCTATTTGCCCAGCAAAACAATGAATCGGTGCCCGCAGTGTCGGGTGCCATTGCATTAGGAACAGGGCTTGCAGCACTGACCGCTTCCGTGCTGCTCTATCTCATTGATTTAGGATTGATTTGAGATGAAGCATTTTGATGTGGTTATTATTGGTGGCGGAATTGTGGGGTCTTCCACGGCCTATTATTTGCGCAAGAACGGTTATCAGGGTTCAATCGCCATCATCGAGAAAGACTCTAGCTTTAAGCATAGCTGTACGGCACTTTCCTGGGGTGGAATCAGGCGGCAGTTTTCAACACCAGAAAATATCAGGCTTTCAGAATTTGGTCTGAAGCTGGTGCGCGGTTTGAAAGATGAGCTAGGCCCCGACGCCGATATTGGTTTCAAAGAGCAGGGCTATTTGGTGATGGCCAGTGATGCCGGGGTTGCGGTTTTGGAGGAGAACGCCAAGCTGCAACAATCCTTAGGTGTCGACACGGTTTTGATGGAACCAAAGGAATTGGCCCTGCGGTTTCCCTATATGAATTTTGATGGCATTACGGCGGCGAGCTTTGGGCGCACAGGTGAAGGCTGGTTTGACCCCTATCAATTCATGAATCTGATCCGCAAGGCAGCGATTGCGAAAGATGTTTCATTGATCAACTCGGAAGTTACCGCAATTGGCGCCCAAGAACGCGTTTCGTCGGTTACATTAGCAAGCGGTGAGGTTCTATCGGCTGGGGCCGTTGTTAATGCTGCTGGTACATCAGCGGGCGCGGTTGCTGCGATGATTGGGTTTGATCTGCCAGTGTCTCCAGCCAAGCGTTATGTTTATGTTGTTGATTGCCCCGCCGCACCAGATACTCTGCGCAAGGGGCCGCTGACATTTGATATTAACGGCATTTATTTCCGCCCCGAGGGCCGCAATTTTCTGTGGGGGTTCACACCGGACGAAACGGAAGAACCACAGGAAAAAGATTGGGAGATGGATTTTTCCTGGTTTGAAGAAAAGATTTGGCCGCTCGCTGCCGAACGCGTTCCGGCGTTTGAAGCTGTGAAAATGGTGGGCCATTGGGTTGGCCATTATGATTATAACTGGTTCGACCAAAATGGCATTATTGGTCGGCATCCGACGGTTGAGAACTTCTATTTCGGCAATGGCTTTTCTGGCCATGGCATTCAGCAGGGGCCAGCGACTGGCAATGCGATTGCTGAATTGATTTGTTTTGGAAGCTATCGCACAATTGATGTTTCGGCACTAGGCGTTGAAAGAATCGCAGCAAACAAGCCGCTGGTTGAGAAAAATATTTTCTGAAATGGCGCGGGTTTTAGCCATTTCCAGCCAAGTGGTTTATGGCCCGGTGGGCCTGAATTGCATTGTGCCGGCGTTGCAAGCGCAGGGCCATGAGGTGTTGGCTCTGCCGACTGTGTTGCTGTCCAATCATCCGGGCCATGGGAAGCCCGAAGGTCGTGCGACCCAAGCAAACGAATTGACGGCAATGATTGGTGCGCTTGAAAAACTTGGCGCGCTCAAAAGTATCGATGCGGTGATTACCGGATATTTTTCGAGTGTCGAGCAGATTGAAGTTGTGGCTTCACTTATTGCGCGCCTGAACACTAAAATTATTCTGGTTGATCCGGTGATCGGTGATGATGGCAAGCTCTATGTGAGTGAGGCAGTGGCTAGTGCCATTCGTGATCAATTGCTGCCATTGGCCGGTATCATCACGCCCAATGCATTTGAACTTTCCTGGTTGACAAAGCATGACGTTCACAATCGTGATGAGGCTGTTACTGCGGCCAGAACAATGGCAGACGTTGAGGTCATCGCAACATCAGTGCCCGAAGGCTCCGACAAGCTCTGCACACTTCGTGTCACAGAAAATGATGTTGAAGATTTCACGAGCAATAAAATGAAACTTGTACCTAATGGTACAGGTGATTTTCTATCTGGTCTTTATCTGGCTCATTTGCTGGGCGATAGGCCGGGGCAGGCCCTGGCAGATGCCATGAGCATCCTGCAACGCGCAATCACTTTAAGCAAAGGCACTTCCGTATTGGCCGTTGCCCAATCACTCAGCCAAAGGCCTTAGACATGATCTTTGCCAAGCGCTTGGCAAAATCTGCGGGTTCGGCCACCACTTCACCTTCCAGCATAAAGGCCTGATCGAGCAGCAAATGCGCAGCATCGTCAATTGATGAAGCGCCTTTGTCTGTTGCAAGCTTGGCCAGCGCCTTTATCAAATCATGGGTCGCATTGATTTCTAGAACAGGCGCACTGACGGCCACGCCAGAATCGGCTTGCCGTGACAGGAGTTTTTCCAAGGTGCGGTCCATCTGCCCATCATTGACCAGGCAAACGGCACTGTCTGTGAGGCGTTTAGAGATGCGTACATCTGAAACGCGGGAACCAAGCACCTGTTTGAATGCTGCGACCAAAGCGACCGCTGCGGGCTCATCCGTCTTGGTGGCCGGGGCTTCTTTTTGGGTTTTAATCAAGTCTAAATCTGCCGTGCCGTGAGCCACAGATTTAAATGGCTTGCCTTCAAAGCCCAGGGCCGTGCGCACCCAGAAACTATCGACAGGATCCGTAAGCAGCAGCACCTCAACGTCACGCGCTTTGTAACCTTCCAATTGAGGACTGGATTTGGCTTTGGCTGTATCTTCGGCGGTGAGGTAGTAAATCGCGGTCTGGTTTTCTTTTAGACCTGCGATATAATCCTTCAATGCTAGGCCATCGCGTTTTGTGGAACGGAAACGCGCCACTTCAAATAATTGATCGCGTCGCTCATAGTCTTCATAAAGCCCTTCCTTGATCACCGGGCCAAAAACGTTCCAAATTTTCTTGAAGGCCTCCGGGTCTGTCTCGGCGCATTTTTTAAGCTCGGCCAAAACCTTGTTGCCAACGGCTTTGCGAATGACGGCAACATCGGGATTATTCTGCAGCATCTCCCGCGAAAGGTTTAGCGGCATATCGGCGCTGTCGATCACGCCGCGCACGAAGCGCAAATAGGGCGGCAAGAGACCTACATCATCAGCGATGAAAACGCGCTTTACATAAAGCTTTTGGCGGCCTTTGCGTTCTGGATCATAGAGATCAAAAGGGCGATCATCTGGCACATAAAGCAGCACATTATATTCCTGGCGACCTTCGGCACGGTAATGAATGGTGAGTGCTGGTGCTTCGGTGCTGTGACTGAGAATACCAAAAAACTCCTTATGCTGTTCAGGTGTCACTTCATTTTTAGCACGCATCCAGATGGCGCTTGCCGAATTGATTTGCCGAGGTTCGCCCTCGCCAGCCAGCATGATGGGGTGGGCAATATGATCAGAATAGCTGCGCACGACTTGCTCGAGTTTCCAATCCTCGAGATAATCGGCAGCATCATCCCTAAGGTGCAGTATGATTTTTGTTCCGCGGTCTAATTCATTGGCCGCATCAACAGTGAATGTGCCTTCGCCATCAGAAGTCCAAACATTACCTTCGCTTGACCCGGCTTTGCGCGAAAAGACCTCGACTTTTGAGGCGACCATAAAGGCTGAGTAAAAGCCAACACCAAATTGCCCGATGAGACTTGGTGCGTCCTTGATTTTTTCGACAAAGTTCTGAGTTCCAGACTTTGCAATTGTTCCTAGGTTTTCTGAAAGTTCGTCAGCCGTCATGCCAATGCCACTGTCAGCGATTGTCAGTGTTTTTAGATTCTTATCTGGCGAAAGGGCAATTTCGAGCCTTGCTTCTTTTTCCAAAAGTCTAGGCTTGGCGATGGCTTCATAACGGAGCTTGTCCAAAGCGTCGGAGGCATTTGAAATTAACTCACGCAAGAAAACATCACGATCTGAATAAACCGAATGCACCATCATATGCAGCAGTTTTCCGACCTCAGCCTGAAAAGCTTGTGGTTTACCGGTTTGATCGGATTTCTTCTGCGTTGCTTTAGCCATGGATCACCCTGTCTTGTCGGCATCAGATATTGGGAAATGCCGTTGCTTCGTCAAGTCTAGAGCAATATGGCTTTGAATAGACCCATTAAAACTTAAATTTCCCCAGATTTAACAAGGGGCAAAATGAAGTAAGCCGATTTTGTCTCATTTCGTTTTGGTCTAAACACAAGCAAAAAAAGGGCGGTTGCAACTGCAACCGCCTTAAAACTCTACAGACAAACAGACTTAACTATCGTCTTGAATACAGGGGGCCCGGCTGGTTATTCGTCGCTTTCGGGGGGCTGGGGGGCTTAAACCGAAGTGAACCAGCCGGGCTGTCGAGGCAACGATTAAAATATGTTCCTGTATCTTGTCCAAGACTTGGTGCAATTGCGGCAAAACTGGGGAATTTTGGCCGCTTGCAAATTGGAACCTGTCGAGTCATTGTTACGACGTGATGACGATTGGCAGGGCGGTGCAAGATGAGCGCTGGTGAAGTGACCAGCAGAGCTAATGTTTTGGTGCGCTTTCCAAGCCAATCACCAAAAAATGTCGTGTTTCATCGTACGGAATTAAATCTAATCCTGAACCTCTATGGGCACCAAGTCGCCGAAGGTGAGTGGCGCGACTATGCCCTTGATTTTGGTCGTGAAATTGCGACATTTTCAGTTTTTCGGAGGAGCAGTGAACAGCCGCTTTATAGAATCGTGAAAAATCCCAGTTTAGTGCGCAAGCAGGGCATTTACGCGGTGATTGCACAAGGTGGATTGATTTTGAAGCGTGGCAACGATCTGCCCCAAGTTTTGCGGGTGTTAATGAAGCCGCCGCAATTGGCGGGCGACTAGTTCAATAGCAATTGAGATTATTGATGTTTTCGCCCATATAGACGGCATCATGTTAGCGAATGCACCGGTAAAATTCCGGAAAATGAATGGTTTGGGCAATGATTTTGTCGTGCTGGATGCGCGCGACAAAAAACTTGCCATATCGGAGGATCAGGCCCGGGCTATCGCGGATCGAAAAACCGGGGTGGGCTGCGATCAGCTGATCGTTTTGGAGAAAACCTCGCAGGCCGATGTGCGCATGCGCATTTGGAATGCTGAAGGTGGCGAAGTGCAATCTTGCGGCAATGCATCGCGCTGTATTGCAGATTTGCTGTTTGATGAAAATAAAAGCGACGCTGCCACCATCATCACCAAGGGTGGGATGTTGGTGGCCACCAAGGCTGGTGACAAGTTGGTGACCATTGATCAGGGCCTACCTAAATTTGACTGGAAAGATATTCCACTTTCTGAGCCATTTGCCGACACACGCCATATCGAATTGCAATATGGGCCAATTGATGCGCCGCTCATTCATTCCCCTTCAGTTGTGAATGTGGGTAATCCGCATTGCATTTTTTGGGTGGATGATTTGGATGTTGTCGATTTGGGACGTGCCGGACCGATGCTGGAAAATCATCCGCTGTTTCCGGAACGCGCAAACATCTCTTTTGCCAAAGTTGTGGCCCGCGATCATGTGATTTTAAAAGTGTGGGAACGCGGGGCGGGCCTTACCAAAGCTTGCGGCACTGCGGCCTGTGCCACTATGGCGGCAGGTCACAGGATTAAAATTATTGATGCGGCTTGCAAGATCACTTTGCCGGGTGGTGATTTATTTATGAGCGTACGCGAAAGCGATGGCCATGTGTTGATGACGGGGCCAGTTGCTTATGAATTTGACGGCGTACTGCCCGAGGGCATGCTTTGACTATGCCAGAACTTGTCAGCTTTGGGTGCAGGCTCAACACGTTTGAGTCTGAGATAATGCGGGGCCATGCGGAGAAGGTAAAGCTTAAGAACGCAATTATTTTTAACACCTGTGCCGTGACTTCAGAGGCTACACGTCAAGCCCGGCAGGCGATCCGCAAAGCTTACAAAGAAAATCCCGATCGACAGATTATTGTGACCGGATGTGCCGCGCAGACTGATCCAGAAATGTTTGCCGCCATGCCTGAAGTTTCGCGGGTGCTCGGCAATGAAGAAAAGTTGCAGGCTTCGAGTTGGTTACCCGGCAGCAATCGGCCGCGCGTTGATGTATCCGATATCACGGCTGTCAAAGAAACGCGGCCGCCAATGATTGAACACCTCACCGGCCGAACCCGCGCCTTTGTCCAAGTGCAAAATGGCTGTGATCATCGCTGCACATTTTGCATTATTCCTTACGGTCGCGGCAATTCACGCTCGGTGCCGATTGCCGATGCTGTGGAGCAGATACGGCGTCTGACGGCGGCAGGCCATGCTGAGGTGGTTTTATCCGGTGTTGATCTCACGAGTTGGGGGACTGATCTTGAGGGCGCACCGAAGCTGGGCAAGTTGCTTGCGCATATTTTGAATGATGTGCCCGAACTCAAACGTCTGCGCCTATCATCGATTGATTCAATCGAAGCTGATGATGAATTGGTTGAGGTGATTACCGGTGATTCCCGTGTGATGCCACATTTGCATCTCTCGCTGCAATCTGGCGATAACATGATTTTGAAGCGGATGAAGCGCCGACATTCGCGCGAGCATACGATTGAATTTTGCAATCTGTTGCGCGACAAGCGGTCCGATATGGTTTTTGGAGCAGACATTATTGCGGGGTTCCCTACCGAAACTGATGAGATGTTTGAAAACTCATTGAAGATTGTGGACGAATGCAGGCTTACATTTTTACATGTATTTCCCTATTCACCGCGCCCGGGCACACCCGCCGCTAAAATGCCGATGGTGGAGCAAGGCGTCATTAAGCGTCGAGCGGCTTTGTTACGCGTTAAGGGTGAGGCTCGGTTGGGAAAGTTTATGGTTTCTCAAATTGGAGCAATGCGTGATGTGTTGGTTGAAACGCCAAGCCAAGGCCGCACGGAACATTTTGCTCTCGCAAAGTTTGAAGCAGCGATGATGCCTGGGGCGCTGGTGAAGGCGCGCGTCACATCGGCTTCGGCTTCATATTTGTATATGGGGCTTTGAGACATGGCTGGCTTTTTCAAAAAACTTTTTAACCGCATTACGGGTAAACCCACTGAGGAAGTAACGCTTGTTGAAGTTGAGCAGGTCACACCGCCAGCACCTGAGCCAGAGCCTGAAATTGTTGTTGAGGTTCAAAAGCCAGCGCCAAAAAAGCTTGAAAAGCCGAAACCTGTTGCCAAAGCACCCGTAAATGCTCCGGTTAAATCCAAGGCCAAAATTGTTGAGCAGCCCTCAAAGAAAGTTGCGGCGAAGAAAGAGCCGCCAAAAAAACCTGCTCCG
>JAYVXY010000226.1:0-32312 GCA_043784785.1 Aestuariivirga sp.
GTGTTTAACCGTCTGGCTGGCACATGGACTTATTGGGGCTGGAAGGGCAAATATTTCAACACTGAGGAAGATGCCCGCGCATTCTATGACGAGCAATGCTTCATGTTGGCCACACAGAAATGTGCTCCAAATTCTCCACAATGGTTCAACACCGGCCTGCATTGGGCTTATGGCATTGATGGCCCTTCACAGGGCCACCATTATGTTGACCATGAAACCGGCAAACTGACCAAATCCAAATCAGCCTATGAGCATCCACAGCCTCATGCCTGCTTCATTCAATCAGTCTCCGATGACCTGGTGAATGAGGGCGGCATTATGGATCTTTGGGTGCGTGAAGCGCGCCTGTTTAAATATGGTTCGGGCACGGGTTCCAACTTCTCATCCCTGCGCGGCGAAGGTGAAAAGCTTTCAGGCGGTGGCAAATCATCTGGGCTCATGAGCTTCCTCAAGATTGGTGACCGCGCTGCTGGCGCCATCAAGTCTGGCGGCACAACCAGGCGTGCGGCCAAGATGGTGGTGGTTGATGTTGATCATCCCGATGTTGAAAACTATGTGCAATGGAAGGTGAAGGAAGAGGAAAAGGTTGCCTCGCTCGTCACCGGTTCCAAGATCGTGAAGAAGTGCCTCACCGCTATCATGAAGGCATGTGTGAATTGTGAAGGCCCCGGTGGTGATTGCTTTGAAATTGAAAAAAACCCGGCCCTGAAGCGTGCTGTCAAAGAAGCGCGCCGCAATATGGTGCCTGACAATTACACCAAGCGTGTCATTCAATTTGCCAAGCAGGGCTATAAGGATATTGAATTCGATACCTATGACACGGATTGGGATGGCGAAGCTTATCGCACTGTATCTGGCCAAAACTCGAATAACTCGGTGCGCGTGACCGATGAATTCTTGAACGCTGTTGAGACCAATGGCGATTGGAATTTGCTCAATCGCACCAATGGCAAGGTTTTCAAAACTTTGAAGGCTGCCGAATTGTGGGACAAGATTGGCCATGCCGCTTGGGCCTCGGCTGATCCCGGCATCCAGTTCCATTCCACCATCAATGATTGGCACACTTGCCCGGCATCAGGTGAAATCCGCGCATCTAATCCATGTTCAGAATATATGTTCCTGGATGATACGGCGTGCAATCTGGCATCACTGAACCTGTTGCAATTCCGCGAACCTGCTTCAAACAAGTTTGACATTGCATCATTTGAACATGCGGTGCGTTTGTGGACTGTTGTGCTCGAAATTTCAGTGATGATGGCGCAGTTCCCTTCCAAGGAAATTGCCCGTCTCTCCTATGAATATCGCACGCTCGGCTTGGGCTTTGCCAATATTGGCGGGCTTTTGATGATTGCTGGCATTCCTTATGACAGCCATGAAGGCCGCGGCATTTGTGCGGCGATCTCTGCGATCATGACCGGCATTTCTTATGCAACCTCTGCTGAAATGGCCAAGGAGCTTGGCCCCTTCCCCGGCTTTGCCAAGAACCGCGAGCACATGCTGCGCGTGATGCGCAATCATCGCCGTGCGGCATTTGGTGCTGCGGTTGGCTATGAAAATGTGCGCACTGCACCGGTGCCTCTGGATGAGAATGACTTGAAGGATAAATCGCTCATCGCGGCTGCCCGCCACGCTTGGGATTTGGCCGTGGAACTGGGTGAAGCCCATGGCTACCGCAATGCTCAATCAACGGTGGTTGCCCCAACCGGCACCATTGGCTTGGTGATGGATTGCGATACCACAGGCATTGAACCTGATTTTGCTTTGGTAAAATTCAAGAAGCTGGCTGGTGGTGGTTATTTCAAGATCATCAACCAAGCAGTGCCTGAAGCTTTGCGCACATTGGGTTATAACGCTGATCAAATTGAATTGATCATCGGCTATGCTGTGGGCCATGGCACATTGTCGGATGCGCCTGCGCTCAATCATGCGGCACTGAAGGCCAAGGGATTTGGTGATGAACAGATCGCCAAGATCGAAGGCGGGTTGGCTTCGGCCTTTGATATCAAGTTCGTGTTCAACAAATGGGCCATTGGCGAAGAGTTCTGCAAGAATGTGTTGAAGCTCAGCGATGCGCAACTCAACGATTTCTCATTCGACATGCTGGCCCATCTTGGTTTCTCGCGCGCCGATATTGATAAAGCCAATATCCATGTCTGCGGTGCCATGACATTGGAAGGCGCACCCGGTTTGAAGGATGAGCATCTGCCGGTGTTTGATTGCGCCAATCCTTGTGGCCGCATTGGCAAGCGCTTCCTCTCGGTTGAAAGCCACATCCGCATGATGGCCGCCTCGCAGCCCTTCATCTCGGGTGCGATTTCCAAAACCATCAACATGCCAAATGATGCAACAGTTGAAGAATGTGCTGCATCATACATGCTGTCATGGAAGCTTGGCGTGAAAGCCAATGCTCTGTACCGCGATGGCTCGAAGCTTTCGCAACCTTTGTCTTCGCAGCTGATTGCTGATGAAGATGATGAAGATTTGGATGCTGTGGAAACCCTGTTGGCCAAGCCGCAACAACAACGCGTTGAAGTGATCGTTGAAAAAATTGTTGAGCGTTATATTGAGCGCGTTCAAACCCGCAACAAATTGCCAGACCGCCGCAAGGGCTATACCCAGAAGGCGGCTGTGGGTGGGCATAAGGTCTATTTGCGCACCGGCGAATATGAGAATGGCAAGATCGGTGAAATCTTCATTGATATGCACAAGGAAGGGGCAGCCCTTCGCGCCATGATGAATAATTTCGCCATCGCTGTGTCGGTTGGCCTGCAATATGGTGTGCCGCTGGAAGAATTTGTGGATGCCTTTACATTCACCAAGTTTGAACCAGCGGGCATGGTGCAGGGCAACGAGTCAATCAAGAATGCCACATCGATCCTTGATTATGTGTTCCGTGAACTCGCGGTTTCCTATCTTGGCCGCCATGAGCTTGCCCATGTTGAAGCTTCCGAAATGGGCTTTGATGCATTAGGCAAGGGTGTGGGTTCCGATGATAAGCCCGCAGTTCCGGCCCAGCGCTTTGTATCTTCAGGCTTTGTGCGCAAGCAAAACCTCGCCAATGTTGTGGTGATGCCGCAAGCATCGACCGCAACACCCCAATCACCTTCGCATGCGCTGTTAATGCGTGCGGCAGAAACGATTGGCGCAACAATGGGTGGCCTGGCTCTGGCTCAACCTCCAGCGTCCGCCTATGCCTATGAAGCTGTGTCGGCCCCTGCTCCGCAAATGGATCAACGCGCCCAAGCCCGCATGAAAGGCTATGAAGGCGATAGTTGCGGCGAATGCGGCAACTACACCATGGTGCGCAACGGCACATGCCTCAAATGCGATACCTGCGGATCAACGAGCGGATGTTCGTGAGATTGAAACAAATGAAACTAGCGGCCTCAAACAGAAATGTTTGAGGCCAAAATAATAAATAGAACAAAAGGAATTCAAACGAGCAACATCGTTCCAAAAATACAAACGCCGAGGTGATGAGACCTCGGCGCTGTTACCCATAGTTCAAAGACCGAAACTGTGGGCGATGAAAAAGCGAGACTCGCCTTTCCAACTGACAGCATTAGAGTAGGCAGAATTGTTTTTAGAGTCGAGCGGAGCTTTTGGTCGCAGGCATATCTGAAGGAGAAATCCAATGCCAAAACCGAAGCACCTAAAATGTAGAAATTGCGGACATCACTTCGTTTGCGAGGTCTACACCGACGAGGAAATGAATGAAGTGAGGATGGGCTACCGCTCGTCATCTCCAGTGCATTGTCCGAAGTGCAAACACACAGACGTTTGCAAAGAGTAATACAAAAGCCGGGAGCAATCCCGGCTTTTTGTTTTACAAACTCCTCCTTCTCACCCGTCATTCCCCAACTCGTTCTAATGCTGCCCGGCTAAGTGAGGCTCCCCGTCATTGTCATCACCGGACTTGTTCCGGTGATCCATCGTGCAACACGTAATGTAAATGAACCAGCGAAGCGTCTTAGATTGGATTTGCACCATGGGTTGAACGAAAGACACTTCGCTTATTTTGACATCCGTCACGCGGAAGAATGGATCACCAGAACAAGTCCGGTGATGACAGCTGAGGAGAAAATTGAGGGGTGAATCGAGAGTTGGAGGGGTGTATTGACGGTCATCATCACAGTTTTTTTCAAAAAATTGTGGACAATCTTTTGTTGGGGCATCTCTATCAAACTCAAAAATGCCTCTCATTTCATTTCATCCGTGTACTGATGATATGCATAAACGCGTTATTTTATGCTGCTAATTTGAATTTTTATATTCATCAGTATACGGATGATCAGGCAACAGCGGGTTTCGTTTACCAATTGTTAGTCATCCGATGATCATACACAAGACGTTGTCGGCATATTGCCGAATCACACAAACGGGTTCAAATACGTGACAGTTACGGACGGCAAACAAAAAAATATTTTTATGTTGACGTTTGTATCAAGTCAGTCTGGCCTGCGTTGTGGGGCACTAACAATCAATCTCTAGGAGAGAAAATATGGCTGCTGCAAAAAAAGCTGCAAAGAAACCAGCAAAGAAAGCTGCAAAGAAGGCTGCTAAGAAGCCTGCTAAGAAAGCTGCTGCAAAGAAGAAGTAATTCTTCCTCGTTTCTAAATACAAAACCCCGGAGCGCCTTGAGCCTCCGGGGTTTTTTATTATGTGCGACTGTCTGAGCATTAGACTTGCACTGTATTATCGTCACCCCAGCCCCCACCTTCGCTGGGGTGACGTGTCAGGTGCGAGTGTATTTGTGTTCTTCAGAAACACAGCCTTCTATTGATAAACGTAAATCTTCGCGCCGATTTTTACACGGTTATAAAGATCAATCACATCGGCATTCATCATGCGGATGCAGCCTGATGAAACAGCGCCGCCGATTGAGGCTTCATTGTTGGTGCCGTGCACGCGGTAAAGCCTGCCACCAATATACATGGCGCGCGCACCCAGCGGATTGCCCGGCCCACCTTCCATGAAAGGCGGAATGATGTGACCTTTCAGAGCTTCACGTTCGATCATCACTTTTGGCGGGGTCCAGCTTGGCCATTCGGCCTTGGCAACGATTGTTGAACTGCCGCTCCATTGCATGCCTTCGCGGCCCACGCCCACCGCATAACGAATGGCCTCACCATCGCCTGACACATAATAGAGCGCCCGCTCTGGGGTTTTTACAATCAATGAGCCAACCGGATATTTGGTTTCGCTCCACTCCACCACGCGGTTGGTGGTGTGGCCCGAAAGGCCTGCCTTTTGAAGTGGCGTGAAGCTGGCCTGTTGCACATTGGCATTGCGGTGCCTGTTGCCAAACACGCATTGCAAAAATGAACCGCAGGCCGAACCGGAAAGATGTGCCACAGTCGCATCAGCCTGTGGCTGCTGGCTGCCAACAGTTTTGCGCAACACAACAACACGTTTTTTCAGAGTGGCCACTTCTGCAACTTGTTTTGATTTTATGACGATGGGTTTCTTTTTCTTGATTTGAACAATCGCATCATCAGCAACAGGGGCTGCCTGAACCGAAATCGGCATTGCAGAAAGAATAAGTGTTGCAGCAAGTGTTGCCGCAAAGAATTTGCGCATCATGGATCAAGTCCTCGTGAGATTATCGACGGATCATTAACAACTCGGTGCTGATTCAGCAACGAAGACTGTTAATTTTCAGGTAAATTCAAACGAATGTGAAGTTCTCTCAGCTGTTTTGGCGTGGCGGGGGATGGCGCCGACATCAATAAATCCTCGGCCTGCTGGTTCATCGGGAACAATACCACTTCGCGGATGTTGGGTTCATTGCACAACAGCATGACGATGCGGTCAACACCCGGCGCAATGCCACCATGGGGCGGCGCGCCGAATTGGAAGGCACGGTACATGCCGCCGAATTTTTCCAGCAGCACATCTTCAGGATAGCCCGCCAGCTCAAACGCCTTCTTCATAATGTCGGGGCGATGATTGCGGATGGCGCCGGATGAAAGCTCCACACCATTGCACACGATATCATATTGATAGGCGTTGATGGTGAGCGGGTCTTGGCCTACCAGCGCCTCCAGCCCGCCTTGCGGCATAGAAAACGGGTTGTGCGAGAAGTCGATCTTCTTGTCTTCCTCGTTCCACTCATACATCGGGAAATCCACGATCCAGCAGAAGTCGAAACGATCCTTGGCAACAAGGTTCAATTCCTCTGCAATGCGCGTACGGGCCTCACCGGAGAACTTGTAAAACTTATCAGGGTTGCCTCCAATAAAAAATGCGGCGTCGCCAACTTGTAGGTTTAATTTTTGCCGCAAGCTCTCAGTCAAAACAGGCCCGATTCTCTTTGCAATCGGCCCAGCCCCAGTCTCTTCGCCACCTTCTTTGAAAATGATGTATCCGAGACCAGCTTGACCAACCCCTTGAGCCCAACTGTTCATTCGATCGCAGAACGCACGTGATCCACCTGTTGGGGCAGGAATTGCCCAAACGGCAGCTTTGCCACCTACATCGGCAAGAAGATCACTGAACAACTTGAAGCCCGCATTTCGAAATGTATCTGAGACATCTTGCATCTTGATTGGGTTGCGCAGGTCTGGCTTATCAGTGCCATACCAGCGGATTGAATCCTTAAACGCGATGTGCGGGAATTTCTGCGTCACGGGCAGCCCGCTGCCAAACTCCTCGAACACGCCACGTAAAACAGGTTCCACCGCGTTGAACACATCTTCCTGTGTCACAAAGCTCATTTCAATATCAAGCTGATAGAATTCACCGGGCGAACGATCAGCCCGCGCATCCTCATCGCGGAAGCATGGCGCGATTTGGAAATAGCGATCAAAACCACTCATCATGATCAGCTGTTTGAACTGCTGTGGCGCTTGCGGCAGGGCGTAGAACTTGCCGGGATGCACGCGGCTTGGCACCAGATAATCGCGCGCGCCCTCTGGTGATGACGCCGTGAGGATCGGTGTTTGGAATTCAAAGAAGCCCTGATCCACCATGCGGCGGCGCAGCGAATTGATGATTGATCCACGCTTCATAATGTTGGCGTGAATGCGGTCACGGCGCAAATCCAAAAACCGATATTTCAAACGAATGTCCTCAGGATATTCGGTATCGCCAAACACCGGCAATGGCAGTTCAGCCGCTTGAGATAAAACTTCAATTTCGGTGGCATAAACTTCAATCGCACCAGTTGGCATGTCTTTGTTTTCAGTGCCCGCAAGGCGCACGCGCACTTTGCCATCAATGCGCACCACCCATTCGCTGCGCAGGGTTTCCGCCGCTTTAAAAGCTGGCGATGCCGGATCAGCCACCACCTGGGTTAAACCATAATGATCACGCACATCCAAAAACAGCACGCCGCCATGATCACGCACCCGGTGCACCCAGCCAGAAAGACGGGTTTCCGATCCTGCATGTTCAATGCGAAGATCGCCACATTTGTGGCTGCGGTAGGCGTGGGTCATAATCTCTAATCCTTGAATTTGCGCGGGATATGCCGATGGGCCGGACGATTTGTCAAGGATTGGATGCGGAACCTTAAAACTTAACCTGTCGCCCCATTGGAAGCCACCTGCGGCTTCAGCTTCTTTTTCTTGTGGCTGAGGATTGAGGCGGGCTTGGTGGTTGGCTTTGGCTTGGCTTCCCAGAAGAAATGGAAGGGCTTGTGCGGCTTGCCGAATATATCATTGCTGGCTGTTGAGTTGCCAAAATCAAACAACCCACCCTTGATTTGAAAAGTGGTGTTGCGATAGCCAGCTTTTTCAACCAGCCCATAGAGAATGACGGCATTTTGCGGCGCTAAGCGCACACAGCCATGCGAAGCCCGGGTTCCCAAACGCGCAATGTGATAGCTGCCATGGATGGCATGGCCCGCGCCCGTGAAGAACATCGAATTGGGCATTGGCGCATCATCCCATTCCTTGGAAAAATGCTCTTTTTCCATGCGGAAGGGGTGATAGGTGCCGGTTGGCGTGTCATAGCCGGGGCCGCCGGTTGAAACCAGCCAATCATACATTTGCTTGCCGTCAACAGTCACAGTCATATGTTGGCTGACCTTGCTGACCACCACCATCACCTGCATCGCCGAGGCCGAAACCGACATCACCGCTAAGGCCGCAACAGCCAACGCACCGCTTTTCAAGCTTGAAAACATATCCACCAGAATCTCCATAATGCTGCCCCGAATGTGGCAAACTAGTCGATTGTTTGGGCAAGGTCGAGTGACAAATATCGGCTGGCTGTATTGCGCAAGAAGTGTGGATTATCTGGCAAGCCCTGCTAATCTGTCCGCATGGACAACACAATTTTTCATGAAAATTTCAAAGCCCGCCCGTTTTGGTGGGAGGATTATGCACCACAAGCATTGCCAGAAACCGCGTTGCCGAAGGATGTGCGCGTGGCCATTGTGGGGGCTGGTTATGCGGGCTTGTCAGCAGCGTTGGAGCTGGCCCATCAAGGGGTTGAGGTTCTGGTGCTCGATGCAGCAGAGCCAGGCTTTGGCGCCTCGACCCGCAGTGGCGGCATGGTGTCTGGCGGGGTGAATGTGGGCAAGCGCTATATGTCCAAGCCGATGCCCAATGATCAGGCTGCTCCTTTTTTGAACGACGCGGCCGATGCTTTTTCGCATGTGGAAAATTTGATTACCAACAACAAGATTGAATGTGGCTGGCACAAAAACGGATATTTCTTGGGCGCTTGGTGCCAAAGCCATTTTGATGACATGGCCAAGAAGGTGGCGCTGCTCAATGCCGAAGCGCAATCTGATTCCTACATCGTGCCGCGTGAGGCGCAGCGGGCAGAGATCGGTTCTGATTACTATCGTGGTGGCATGGTGGTGGGCCGCGCGGCCCATTTGCACCCGGCACTTTATTTCAAGGGCCTGCTCGGGCTGGTGCACAAGGCTGGTGTTGCAATCGCTTCAAAGACGGAAGTCACGGGGCTTGCCCAGAATACTGACGGCAGCTGGGCGGTGACCACGCCGCGCGGTGTGGTGCGGGCTGGCGATGTGATCATTGCAACGAACGGCTATACAGGTGGCGTCACCCCAAGTTTCAAGCGGCGCGTGGTTCCCGTCGGCTCCTATATTATCGCCACTGAAGAATTAGCGCCGGATATGGCGGCTTCGCTTTCCCCGCGCAATCGTTCATTTGCAGATACAAGGCGTGTGCTCACCTATTACCGCCTGTCGCCTGATGGCAAGCGCATGATCTTTGGCGGCCGCGCCAAGTTCGGGCACACTGATCCGGTAACCACAGCACCCCTGCTCTACCAATTTATGATTGATCGCTTTCCACAATTGAAAGGCACAAAGATCACCCATTCCTGGACCGGCAATGTGGCTTTCACGCTGGATGAGGTGCCGCATATGGGCAAGTTTGAAAACCTGCATTACGCGTTGGGCTGCAATGGTTCGGGCATTGCGATGATGAGCTATCTCGGCCACCAAACTGCGCGAAAAATTCTGGGCAAAGTCAACCGCATCTGCGCCTTCGACCAACCCGAATTTCCATCGCATCCACTTTACAACGGATCAACCTGGTTCCTGCCATTCATTGGCTATTATTTCAGAACACGCGATTGGGTGGATCGGCGTTTGAATTAGGTAACCCTTCCCCCATCGGGGGAAGGTGGCCGAAGGCCGGATGAGGGCTGCGGCTCTTGGGCCGCAGTGACGCAAGTCAAGACCTTTCCAGTCGCAAAAGAACACCATCAAGAACACCTGTCAGATTCTCAAACACGTCCGCATTGTAAAACCGAAACACCCTAAATCCGCGAGCCTCCAGAAATGCTGTGCGTTTTGCATCATATTCAACTTCATGGGGGTCGCCGTGGGTTGCACTGTCGACTTCAATGATCAACTTTTTCTCAAAGCATAAGAAATCGATGATATAGGGCCCGATGGGTGTTTGGCGGGTGAACTTGTGACCGTTTAAGCGACTGCCACGTAAATATCCCCAGAGTTTCTTCTCAGCCTCGGTTTGGTTATGACGAAGCTCTCTTGCTCGGTTCAAAGTCTTTGTCGGTGTGAATTTCATTGCAAAATTCTGAGCTGGTTGTGCTTGCTGCGCAAGCCCTTATCCGTCGCTGCGCGCCACCTTCCCCCGACGGGGGAAGGGTAAGAAAATAAAATAATTTGGATTCACCTCTTGACATTATATTCCTACTATGCCATGTGTGTTCCTGTCTGCTCCCGAAGGGGTCTAAGTTCGCGACGGTGACTTATATGGAGCAGATGAGGCATTTGCGGATTTGGGGTATCGTATCTCAAATTCTCGGAGTGCTTTGGCTAGACCCGCGGACACTACGACCCGCGTGCCTTAGATGGCTCAAAGGAATGGCTTTAAATCCATTCCGAACAAGAGCGACCCAAAGCAAAAACAACTTCAAAAGCGTGGGTGCACTCAGCACTCAAATAGCCGGACTATCCTACCGGCACATCTCGTGTTTGTTTGCGCCCGCGCAACCCTTCACTTCTTCTCGAAAACGGAGGCAGCCGTTTTCATAGCTAGCCGAGTTGTGTCTAACTGCAAGCATGCACTTTGATGTGCGCACCTCAATTTTCTTGCATTTGTCACAAAGGGTGATCATAAGCACGGCCAAATCAAACACTGGAGCAGCACATGACCGCCATTCTCGACATCACCGCGCGCGAAATTCTCGATAGCCGTGGTAACCCAACCGTCGAAGTTGATGTGACACTGGAAGACGGGGCATTCGGTCGCGCGGCTGTGCCATCAGGTGCCTCAACTGGTGCTCATGAAGCCGTAGAGCTGCGCGATGGCGATAAGGCCCGCTATATGGGCAAGGGCGTTCTCAAAGCCGTGTCAGCCGTCAATGGCGAGATTTATGAAGCCTTGGCCGATATGGATGCGACAGATCAAATCGCCATCGACAAGGCAATGATCGCACTTGACGGCACACCCAACAAAGCCCGCCTCGGTGCCAATGCCATTCTTGGTGTATCGCTGGCCGTGGCTAAGGCTGCCGCTGAATCCTGCGGTCTGCCGCTTTATCGTTACGTCGGCGGCGCTTCGGCCCGCACCCTGCCAGTGCCGATGATGAACATCATCAATGGCGGTGTGCATGCTGATAACCCGATCGACTTTCAGGAATTCATGGTGATGCCGGTTGGCGCATCATCCTTCAAGGAAGCCTTACGTTGTGGTGCTGAAATTTTCCATACGTTGAAGTCAGCCCTCAAGAAGGCAGGCCACAATACCAACGTTGGCGATGAAGGCGGCTTCGCGCCAAATCTGCCATCAGCAGAAGCAGCGCTTGATTTCGTGATGAAGTCGATTGAGCAGGCAGGCTACAAGCCTGGCAAGGATGTCTATCTCGCCACCGATTGCGCCGCGACCGAGTTCTTCAAGAACGGCGCGTATGTTTATGAAGGCGAGGGTGTGACCCGCTCAATCAAGGAGCAAGCCGAATATCTGGCCAAATTGGCCAAGGCCTATCCAATCATTTCGATTGAAGATGGTTTGTCGGAAGATGATTGGGATGGTTGGAAGCAAGTCACCGACCTGATCGGCAAAACCCATCAGCTCGTCGGCGATGATTTATTCGTCACCAACACCAAGCGTTTGGCCGAAGGCATCAAGAAACACATTGCCAATTCAATTTTGGTGAAGGTGAATCAAATCGGTTCATTGAGCGAAACATTGGAAGCCGTCGAAATGGCGCATAAGGCTGGCTACACCGCCGTGATGTCGCATCGTTCGGGTGAAACTGAAGACTCAACGATTGCTGATCTCGCAGTGGCCACCAATTGCGGCCAGATCAAAACCGGTTCGCTTGCCCGCTCGGACCGGTTGGCGAAATACAATCAACTGCTGCGCATTGAAGAAGAACTCGGTGGCCAATCGGTTTATGCTGGCCGTTCAATTCTGAAAGCTTAATGTAAACGGGGGCGTTGTTCCAATAAGGAAAGCGCCCCCAATTTAGTTCATCGATGTCGCGACTTCGCTTAACTTGGTGTTGGAAAGTGAACGCGTTAGCGCCATTTCAGCCTCTCGCAGGCGTGGCGCAAGAATTCTTTCCAACTGGCAAGCAACGGGGCAATCAGCCGCCGGGTCAACTTTATGCATACGAAACACAGTATCGTTTTCAACAGCAGCATAAACACAGGCCAAACTGATGTCGCAAGCGCCGCGACTTAATTCAAAGCCGCCAGAGCGCCCAGCCGTTGACGAAACCAGACTTGCTTTTTCCAACTCTGACATCATGCGGCGGATAACAACCGGATTGGTGCCAACGCTTTCGGCAATCACTGACGAGCACATAGGGCCTTTGCCCGCATTACGTGCGAGCAGGCTCAGGACATGGACGGCGACTATAAATCGGCTACTGGACAGCATGATAACCCCTAATTCGGCGTTCGGAGCTGAAAAATCAAGTCTTTAGAGTGTTTATCTGTTTTATTAGTAAAAGTTTAACCAAAAATGATTGATCAAAGGCCATGCAGTTTTTTAGAATTAAAAGATTCGAGTTCGTGGTTAGCTTGGGCTGTGTCGCTTTGCTAGCCTATTTTGGCTGGCAGGCCGAACGTGGTGCTCGTGGTTTTGCTTACCGGGATAGTTTGACAGCGCAGGTCAAAAAATTGTCAGACGATCTTGAGAATATCAAAGGACAACACAAGACGCTTGAGGCGAGGGTAGCTGAATTGCGACCCGATGCAATCGATCCCGATCTGCTCGATGAGATGGCGCGCAAAACCCTCAATTTTGGAAACCCAAGCGACTTAGTGGTGCATTTTCAAAACTGATTTCCATTTGAATTCCGTAGGATAAACCGAAATCCGGTTAATATTCGTTTTTACAAGCATCTACAGTGATTTACTGCTAAGCAAGACCCATAAAACGGGAGAAAGCCGATGGCCGTCAGCTCAGCTTACTTGGCGCGAAAAGCCGCCAAAGCAGAAAAATCTGCAAAATCATCATCTAAACAAGATTTGAAGAATTCCGGTCTTGGTGCCGACGAAGAATTGAAGGCTTATTACGATATGCTTTTGATCCGCCGCTTTGAAGAAAAGGCGGGCCAGCTTTATGGCATGGGTTCGATTGGAGGCTTCTGTCATCTTTATATCGGCCAGGAAGCGGTTGTCGTTGGCATGGAAATGTCGGCCATTGAGGGTGACCAGCGCATCACCTCATATCGTGATCACGGGCACATGCTGGCCTGTGGCATGGAAGCCAAGGGTGTGATGGCGGAACTTACGGGCAGGCAGGGCGGCTATTCCAAAGGCAAGGGCGGTTCCATGCACATGTTCAGCCGCGAGAAACAGTTTTATGGCGGTCACGGCATTGTGGGTGCGCAGGTGCCATTGGGTGCGGGCCTGGCTTTTGCCAATAAATATCGCGGCAACAAAAATGTTTCGATGGTTTACTTCGGTGATGGCGCAGCCAACCAGGGCCAAGTTTATGAAACCTTCAATATGTCCTCAATCTGGAAATTGCCGGTCATCTTCGTGATCGAGAATAACCGCTATGCCATGGGCACATCTGCGACGCGCTCTACCGCCTCATGGGATCACTTGGGTGCACGCGGCGAGGCATTTGGCATCCCATCCGAACAAGTCGACGGCATGGATGTTCGCGCCGTGAAAGAAGCGGCCGACCGCGCCATGGAACATTGTCGGGCAGGCGAGGGGCCTTATATTCTGGAGATGATGACCTATCGCTATCGCGGCCACTCCATGTCAGACCCTGCGAAATATCGCAGCAAAGAAGAAGTGCAAAAAATGCGCGAGGAGCATGATCCGATTGAACAGGTCAAAGCGCGCCTCTTGTTGTCGAACCGCGCTACTGAAGATGATCTCAAAAAGATGGATGCAGATATTCGCGAAATTGTAACAGCTGCGGCTGACTTTGCTGTAGCCGATGCGCAGCCTGCGGAGGCTGAACTTTACACCGATATTTATAAAGTGGCTTGAGGAGAAACCTAAATGCCAACCATCCTCATGCCAGCGCTCTCTCCCACCATGGAAGAAGGCAAGCTTTCAAAATGGCTCAAGAAAGTCGGTGACCAAATAAAGTCCGGCGATATTCTGGCCGAGATCGAAACCGATAAGGCCACCATGGAGGTGGAAGCCATTGATGAAGGCCCGCTCACTGAAATTCTGGTGGCTGAGGGAACCGAGGGCGTGAAGGTGAATGCGCCGATTGCTGTGATTGGCAGTGCGTCGGCACAGCCCTCTCCTGGCGCTGACGCGCCTGTCTCTCCAGCAAGTGGAGAGACTCAGAAAATAACACCAACTCCCCATGTCTCTCCTCCCGCGGGAGAGACAGTCGTGCAAAGCACGACAGGAGAGGGCAGTCACTTGCACGACCCCGAAATTCCCGCAGGCACCGAGATGATCACTATGACGGTGCGTGAAGCCATCCGTTCCGCCATGTCGGAAGAAATGCGCGCCGACAAGGATGTGTTCTTGATGGGCGAGGAAGTGGGCCAATATCAGGGCGCTTATAAAATCAGCCAAGGCATGTTAGAGGAGTTTGGTGATACTCGCGTGATTGACACGCCAATCACTGAACACGGCTTCACTGGCATTGCCACAGGTGCTGCCTTTGCGGGCCTCAAACCCATTGTTGAATTCATGACCTTCAACTTCGCCATGCAGGCCATTGATCACATCATCAACTCCGCCGCAAAAACCCTTTATATGTCGGGCGGGCAAATGGGCTGCCAGATTGTGTTTCGTGGCCCCAACGGCGCTGCCGCCCGCGTGGGCGCGCAACATTCCCAAGACTATGCCGCATGGTATGCGCAAATCCCCGGCCTCAAAGTGGTGGCCCCATATTCTGCCGCTGATGCCAAGGGCTTGATGAAAGCCGCGATCCGCGATCCCAATCCGGTGATCTTTCTTGAAAATGAAATCCTTTATGGCAAATCATTTGAAGTGCCAAAGCTGGATGATTGGGTCGTGCCGATCGGCAAGGCCCGCATCGCCAGATCCGGCCATCACGTCACCATCGTGTCTTTCGGTATTGGCATGACTTATGCGCTGGCTGCTGCTGAAAAGCTAGCTGCTGAGGGCATTGAAGCCGAGGTGATTGATCTGCGCACGATCCGCCCGATGGACATTGCCACTGTGGTGACAAGCATCAAGAAAACCAATCGCTGCGTGTGCGTAGAAGAAGGCTTTCCGCGCTTCAGTGTGACGAGCGAAATCGCTGCCGAAATTATGACACACGCATTTGACTATCTTGATGCACCCGTCGCCCGTGTGGCGGGTAAAGATGTGCCCATGCCTTATGCTGCTAATTTAGAAAAACTGGCGCTGCCCAACGCAGATGAAGTTGTGGCCGCCGCAAAAGGAGTTCTCTATGTCTGATCACGATCACGATCACCATCACGACCATTCCCACGACACCCATCCGCATCAACTCCAGCCACCCCATGAAGTGTTTCATGATTCAGGCGCTGGCGAAATTGCCCGCGCTTGGATCACCAAGGGCCAATTGAGCCTTTCGCTGCACGCCATGGCGTTTGGCAAACCTGAGGTTTGGGGGCATGTGCTGGCTGGCATGGCGCAACAAGTGGCGGGCGCTTGCGCCGAAATGGGCCATGGCACGGTGGCTTCGAATCTCGATGCCATACGCAAAGCTTTGACTGAAGATCTCGCCAAGGCTGCCGCGCAAAGCTCGGTTCTCAACAACAAGTAATGAGAGGCAAAACCCATGCCCGTCACCATCCTCATGCCCGCCCTTTCCCCCACCATGGAGAAAGGCAAGCTTGCCAAATGGCTCAAAAAAGAGGGCGATAAGGTCAAGTCGGGTGATGTGCTGGCCGAAATCGAAACCGATAAGGCCACCATGGAAATTGAAGCCATTGATGAAGGCACATTGGGCAAGATCATCGTGGCCGAGGGTACCGATGATGTGTTGGTCAATGCGCCGATTGCGGTGATTTTGGGCGAGGGTGAGAAGTTGAGTGATGTTGCTGCACAGCCCTCTCCCGGCGCAAGTGCGCCTGTCTCTCCCGCTGGGGGAGAGACAAAGAAAGCAGCAGCGCCTTTCATTCAAGTCTCTCCCCTCGCGGGAGAGACAGTCGCGCGAAGTGCGACAAGAGAGGGCAGTCGCCTCTTCGCCTCACCATTGGCCCGCCGTATCGCCAAACAAAAAGGCATCACATTATCCTCCGTACACGGATCAGGCCCGCATGGCCGGATCGTGATGAAGGATGTGGAAAACGCCAAGCCCGGTGCCGCGCCAGCCGCCGCTCCACAAGCTACCACATTCGCAGCACCGCCATCGGATGCTTCGGTTCTGAAACTCTATGAAGCAGGCTCCTATAATCTGGTGCCGCATGACGGTATGCGCAAGATCATTGCTCACCGCCTCACCGAAGCCAAGCAAACCATTCCGCATTTCTATGTGACCGTGGATATTTCGCTGGAACAATTGCTGCCCCTGCGTGAGCGACTAAACCTGCAAGCCCCGAAAGACAAAGACGGCAAACCCGCATGGAAAGTCTCGGTCAATGATTTTGTTATCAAAGCCATGGCCATGGCTTTGATCAAAGTGCCTGATGCCAATGTAAGCTGGACGGAAAGCGCCATGGTCAAGCACCATCATGCTGATGTGGGTGTGGCCGTGTCGATCCCCGGCGGCTTGATCACGCCTGTGGTGCGCAAAGCCGAAACCAAAGGCCTTGCTCAAATCTCCATCGAGATGAAGGATTATGCCGCCCGCGCCAAAGCCCGCAAGCTGAAGCCGGAAGAATATACTGGCGGCTCATGCAGCGTTTCCAACTTGGGCATGATGGGTGTCAAAAACTTCCAAGCCATCGTCAACCCACCACAAGCAACCATCTTGGCCGTAGGTGCCGGAGAACGCCGCCCCGTGGTGCGCGGCAATGACATTGTGATTGAGCAAATCATGTCGGTCAATCTGTCCACGGATCACCGCGCGGTTGACGGTGCGCTGGGAGCGGAGTTCTTGGGTGCGATCAAGATGTATCTCGAAGAGCCTGGGTTGATGTTGGTGTAGGAGTAAAGCAATGAAATCCATCCTCGCATTCGGTGACTCGCTTACTTGGGGTTATGATGCCAGCACCTCGGGGCGGCATCCATTTGAAACGCGCTGGCCAAATGTTCTTGGCGCTGGCCTCAGCCAAAAGGCCCGCGTGATTGAAGAGGGGATGAACGGGCGCACTACAGTTTTTCCTGATCCGACTTGTGAGGCCGAGCGCAATGGTGCTGTGGCCCTGCCCATGTTGCTCACCACGCATCAGCCGCTTGATCTGGTGATCATCATGCTCGGTACCAATGATATTAAATATGCCAATCGCTGCCGCGCCTTTGATGCCTCGATGGGCATGGAGCGGTTGATCATGCAGGTTAAGCACCATGATTATGTGGAAAGCTTCACCGTGCCACAAATCCTGATCATGTCACCGCCTTCACTCGTTCGCACCAAGGATGAGTGGTTCAACAATCTTTGGGGCCATGCGATTGAAGAGTCCAAACTTTTCGCAGGTCATTATGCCCGCGTGGCGCAAGAACAGGGCGTACACTTCTTTGATGCGGGTTCTGTGGCCAAGGCTGACGATACCGACGGCGGGCATTTGGATGCGGAGAGTACGAAAGCCATTGGTGCTGCGTTGGTGCCAGTGGGGAAGAAGATATTGGGGTTGTGAAATATCGCAATCATCCCCCTCAACCCGTCACCCCTGCGAAGGCAGGGGCTCAGCTTTCTTGCTCGTTGACAGAAAGCTGGATTCCGGATCGCGGGCAAACCTCGGCTTCGCCGAGGCAAGGCCCTTGTCCGGAATGACGAATTTTTAGAGTTTGGAGCAAAAACATGGCCGACAATAATTTCGACGTTCTTATCATTGGTGCTGGCCCCGGCGGATATGTGACCGCCATTCGCGCCGCCCAACTTGGTTTCAAAACGGCAATCGTTGAGCGTGAACATCTGGGCGGTATCTGCCTCAACTGGGGTTGCATTCCTACCAAGGCGCTGCTGCGCTCGGCTGAAATCTATCACTATATGAACCATGCCGATGCTTACGGCCTTTCGGCAAAAGACATCAGCTTCGATCCTGCCAAGGTCGTGGCCCGTTCGCGCGCTGTGTCTGGTCGCTTGAATATGGGCGTGGGCGGTTTGCTCAAGAAAAATAAAGTTCAAGTCATTTGGGGCGAAGCCAAAATCACCAAGCCCGGCGAAGTCGTGGTTTCCAAAACCGCCAAGCCTGCCATGCAACCGCAAAACCCCATTCCAAAGGGCGTGTTGGAAGCTGGCACTTATACCGCCAAGCATATTATCATCGCCACAGGTGCGCGCCCCCGCGTGCTGCCCGGGTTGGAACATGACGGCAAATTGGTGTGGAGCTATTTCGAGGCCATGGTGCCGAAGGAAATGCCTAAAAAACTTCTTGTGGTTGGCTCCGGCGCCATCGGCATTGAGTTTGCATCGTTCTATAATTCAATGGGCGCTGACGTGACCGTGGTTGAAATCATGAATCAGATCATGCCGGTGGAAGATGCTGAAATTTCCAAGATGGCACAAAAGCAATTGGAAAAGCAGGGCATCAAGTTCCGCATCTCGGCCAAAGTTGCAGCGCTCAAAAAGGGGGCCGATAGCGTTACGGCCATAATCGAACAAGACACAACCAACGAAGAAATCACCTTCGACCGGGTCATCGCCGCCACAGGCGTTGTCGGCAATATCGAAAATCTTGGTCTCGAAGCCTTAGGCGTGAAAACTGAAAAAGGCTGCGTGGTGATTGATGGTTTTGGCCGCACCAATGTAGCCGGCCTCTATGCCATTGGCGATGTGGCGGGTCCGCCGATGTTGGCCCATAAGGCCGAACATGAAGGCGTGATCTGCATTGAAAAAATCAAGGGCCTTGATGCTCACCCGATGAAGAAAGAGCAAATCCCCGGTTGCACCTATTGTCACCCGCAAGTGGCTTCCGTGGGACTTACCGAAGCTAAGGCCAAAGCCGCAGGTTACGAATTGAAAGTTGGTCGCTTCCCATTCTTGGCCAATGGCAAAGCGATTGCTCTGGGTGAAGATCAGGGCCTGATCAAAACCATTTTCGATGCTAAGACCGGTCGCCTCATCGGCGCGCATATGGTGGGTGCTGAAGTCACCGAATTGATCCAGGGCTTTGTGATTGCCATGGGCTTAGAAACCACCGAAGAAGAATTGATGCACACAGTCTTCCCACATCCAACCCTATCGGAAATGATGCACGAAAGCGTTCTCGACGCTTATGGCCGCGTCATTCACATGTGAGGCATTGGACTTGAATCGGACACATCCTTGGGCCATATCTGCCTCAGTTAACAAGGGGTCAGACATGGACACTAAAAATATCATTATCGCCGTGATCATGGGAATTGCCGCTGGCTGGTTGGCCAGTTGGGTCGTGGGTGGCTATGGCATTGTGCAATATTTGATCAGCGGGGTGCTTGGGTCGTTCGTCGGCTCATATGTCATGAATGCCGCAAAGATCAATCTCGGTATTCGCAATGAAATCGGTCGTGACATTGTGACGGCAACAATTGGTGCGGTCATTGTGATGATTGTCGCCAGAATTTTGCACTAAGGAGTTTGACATGAAAGAGATCATGCAATTGGGCAGCATGAGCTGGGTTGGCACCGTGATCGTCGGTATATTGGCCGGCTGGCTGGCGGGTAATGTGACTGGGTCACGACATGGTCTGATCATCAACCTTGTCATCGGCTTGGTTGGTTCCTTTGTTGGGTTCTATGCGGCGCGTGAAGCTGGTATTAATCTGCATGAAATTTTTCACGGTTGGTTCTGGGGCAATTTGATCGTTTCCGCCGCTGGTGCTTCGGTGCTGTTGATCATTTTGCGCATGTTTGGCGGAACGCGATAAGCTTTAATGGCCACACTTCTTGATACGTTGAAACCGCGCCACCCTGAAAAGGTCGGTCGCCCTGAAACACCACTCCTGCGCAAACCGGATTGGATCAGGGTGAAAGCGCCGGGGTCGGCTGTCTATACGGAAACGCAGAAGATTGTGCGTGCAAACAAGCTTGTCACCGTATGCGAAGAAGCAGGCTGTCCGAATATCGGCGAATGCTGGTCGAAGAAACATGCGACGTTTATGGTGATGGGTGACACCTGCACACGCGCTTGTGCCTTTTGCAATGTAAAAACCGGGATGCCCGAGGCGCTTGATGTGGGGGAACCAGCTCGCGTGGCAGATGCTGTGGCGCGCATGGGACTTTCCCATTCGGTGATCACGTCAGTGGACCGTGATGATCTTGCCGACGGTGGTGCTTTTCACATTGCTGAAGTTATCCGCGAAATTCGCAAAGCCTCGCCTTTAACAACGATCGAAGTGCTCACACCTGATTTTTTGAAAAAAGATGGCGCGTTGGAGTTGGTGGTCGAAGCCAAACCAGATGTGTTTAATCACAATCTTGAAACTGTGCCCGGCCTCTATTTAAAAATTCGCCCGGGTGCGCGATATTTCCATTCGTTGCGACTGTTAGAGCGGGTGAAAGAGCTTGATCCAACGATGTTCACCAAATCGGGTATCATGGTTGGCCTTGGCGAAACCCGCGAACAAGTGATGCAAGTGATGGATGATATGCGCTCGGCCCATATTGATTTTATCACCATCGGCCAATATTTGCAGCCAACGCGCAAACACGCGGCGATTGATCGGTTCGTTACTCCAGATGAATTCAAGTCTTATGAAACACTGGCCTATTCAAAGGGATTTTTGATGGTGTCGTCGTCTCCGCTTACGCGGTCATCGCACCACGCAGGCGATGATTTTGCCAAGCTGCAAGCCGCACGGGCGAAGCAATAATTGCCGAAATTTTCAACCAACCGCCGTGTCAATCTCAGCGTTGATCAGGCCTTTGCGATTGCTGCCGATGTGGCATCCTATAAGGATTTTTTGCCGCTGCTGAAACGTTCTGTCATTCGGGGTGAACGCAAGCGGGAAGGCAACATCGAAACATTTGACGCCGACTTGCAAGTGGCTTTTGAAAAGCTGGGTTTACGCGAAAGCTTTACGAGCCATGTTGTAACAGACACCAAAGCCCATACTGTAACGGCCACATCAGCCGATGGCCCGATGAAGTCGCTTAAAGCAGTATGGACAATCAAAGCATCGCCTGTTGGTCAGTCAGATGTTTCTATCTCAGTCGAATACACCATGAAAAGCATGATGTTGCAGATGGTGGCAAGCCGTTTAACCGACTTTGCTACTCAAAAAATAATGACTGCTTTTGAAGAAAGAGGCCGGACACTTTATGGCGTCGCTTCAAGCTGACGAAGCACAAGGCCAAGGGCGGATTCTGTTGCCTTTGTCCTGATTTCTGCGCGCGATAGATTGCCAAATCTTTTCTCAATATGAATTGTATCTGCCCCATCCATCGCGCAAGCAAAATGGACGAGCCCAACGGGTTTCTCGATGCTGCCGCCCGTTGGCCCGGCAATGCCTGTAATTGCAATGGCAATGTCGGCTTGCGAGTGCGTCAGCGCCCCCTCCGCCATCGCCACCGCGACTTTTGCGCTAACAGCACCATGATCCGCGATGAGTATAGCCGGAACTGCGAGCATGGCGGACTTGGCGTCGTTTGAATAGGTCACGAATCCACGATCAAAGACCTCCGATGATCCGGCAATATCTGTCATTGCTGATGCGACCATGCCGCCCGTACAACTCTCTGCCGTGGCCAGCTTCAACCCGCGCCGCCGCAGGACTTCAAAAACTTGTACGGCGGCATTCATATTGGTAACCGCACAGTTGCTGTTGCAAAAGCCGCCATGCCTTCTTGGCGGCCAATGGCGCCAAGCTTCTCAGTCGTCGTTGCTTTGATGGCTATTCGATCTTCTGAAATTTTGAGCAGGGGAGCCAGCACCGCCTTCATCGCTGGAATGTGAGGGCTGATTTTTGGGACCTCTGCCAAAATAGTAATATCAACATTGGCCAACACGCCTCCGCGCGCGATCAACAAGCCCATCGCTTTCGTCAAAAAAATTGAAGACGCCGCATCTTTCCACTTCATGTTGCTGGGCGGAAAATGTGTGCCAATATCGCCCTCGCCAATCGCACCCAGGATTGCATCGGTTAAAGCATGCATCGCGACATCAGCATCGGAGTGACCTTTGAGTTTATGGGTGTGGGGTATGGCGACACCGCACAACATGACAGCAGAACCACCCTCTAACACATGAAAATCAATGCCTTGACCAACGCGAATGTCAGGTCGTTCGACGATTTGCTTACGACGCAGCTCGACATCGGCTTGTTGAACGTCGGCGGCAGTTGTCAATTTCCGGTTTGCTTGTTCGCCCATAATAATTCGAACTTCCATGTCTGCATTTTCAGCCACCGCCGCATCATCAGTCAATTGAATTTGGTTTTGTTTTTTTGCAAGCCGATGTGCATCTAAAATCTTGTCATAACTAAAAGCTTGGGGTGTTTGCACAAACCACATGGCTGAACGATCAATTGTTTTGCTGATAAAGCCATCGGGTGCAAATTTCATGGTATCGGCCACGGGCAGACCTGGAATAACGGCTTCATACCGACCAAGTTCAGTGATCAATCGAGAAATCAAATCTGACGATACGAAAGGTCTGGCCGCATCGTGAATTAAAATCTTTGCGGGGTGCAAGCCAGCGCAGGCCTCGATCCCAATGCAGCAAGATTCTTGTCGCGTTGCTCCACCAGTCACCGGAGGCGGAAGCTTCAAACCGACGGTCGCCCGTGTAAACATTTCTTGGTGATCTGCGCCGATCACGCATCGCACATGGGAAACCAGCGGATGATCTAAAAATGCGTTTACTGTCCACCAAATAACCGGTTTTCCACCGATCAATTGATACTGCTTCGGGACATCACTCCCCACGCGATGGCCATTGCCGCCTGCCACGATTACTGCTGCTACTGTCATGTACCCGCCATAATGCATTCACGCACAAATGAGAATGCCGAACAGCGTTTTCTGCTTGACCTAGCTGCATTGCAGCGTAACATGGCTAAAAATTAATCGCTATTTGGTGTTGCCTAATTAATGAGCATTTCGATTGGAAATATAACGACGCGGAACAATGTGTTCTTGGCGCCTATGTCGGGCGTTACAGATGAACCATTCCGCGCCATTGCCCATGAGGGCGGGGCGGGACTTGTCGTTTCCGAAATGGTGGCCAGCGAGGAATTGGCGCGTGAAAGGCCCGATATGGTGCGCCGCGCCAAAGGTGCAAAGCGGGTTTCGCCGTTCGTCATCCAGCTCGCCGGGCGCGAAGCCCATTGGATGGGCGAGGGCGCGCGCGTCGCTCAGGACTTGGGCGCAGACATTATAGATATTAATATGGGTTGCCCGGCGCGACAGGTCACTGGGGGGCTTTCGGGTTCCGCGCTGATGCGCAATCTCGATCATGCACTAATCCTGATTGAAGCCACGGTCGCAGCGGCCCGTGTTCCGGTCACTTTGAAAATGCGGTTGGGTTGGGATGATAAAACACTGAATGCGCCAGAACTCGCAAAGCGCGCTGAAGCAGCGGGCATTGCATTGGTTACTGTTCATGGCCGCACACGCTGCCAGTTCTATGGTGGTCTTGCTGACTGGAATGCCATTCGGGCGGTTCGGGATGCAATCAAGATTCCGCTAATCGCTAACGGCGATGGTCAATCCGCCGAAGATGCCAAGGCCATGATGAAAGCCTCAGGTGCTGATGGTATTATGATCGGACGTGGAAGCTATGGCAGGCCATGGTGGCCGGGCGTGATTGCTGAAGCGCTGAAGGTGGGGTCAGGCCAAGTCGAGCCAAGCTTGGGTCAGGAGCAAAGCTATCTGATTGCGCAACAACATGAAACGCTATCGCTTTATGGCGAAGTGTTGGGCAATCGCACATTCCGCAAGCATTTAGGCTGGACCATTACGAGGCTTCAACAGCGTAGCCTGCTAACATCGGAGATGGCTGAAGGTTTGAGAGGCACATTGCTGCGCGAAAACGACAATCAAAAAGTTCGTATTGGCATTGAAGACATCTATTCGCATCAGTTGGAGATCGCCGCATGACCGCTGAAAACTTTCCGGCCATGCGGTCGATTTTTGATACTTTGCCAAATCCCTTGCTTATCCTTGATGGTGATGATCGGATTTGCATGGTCAATGCAGCCACAGAAGATTTCTTTCAGGGCAGTGTAGCGGTTCTGTCTCGCCACAAGCTCAACGACTTGGTGCCCTTCGCCAGTCCAGCCTTGGAAGCTGTGGCCCAAGTTCGCCATAGCGGTGGTGTGGTCAATGAATATGCCATTGGTGTTGGCACGCCGCGCTGGGGTGGCGAACGCGTGGTTGATTTGCAGACCACGCTTATGACGGATGATCCCCGGTTTGTTTTGGTTATGTTGTTACGTCGCTCGATGGCGCATAAAATGGACTCGCAATTGTTCCATCAAGGGGCGGCGCGTGCCGTTTCCAGCATGGCCGCCATGATGGCCCATGAAATCAAAAACCCGCTATCTGGAATCAGAGGGGCGGCACAATTGCTGGAGCCTTCGCTCAATGAAGCGGATCGTCCATTGGCGCGACTGATCTGCGATGAAACAGACCGCATCCGTGATCTGGTGGATCAAATGGAAGTATTTTCGGATGAACGCCCGTTAGAGCGACAACCAATTAACATTCATGTGGTGCTCGACCGGGTGAAACAATTGATTCAAGCCAGTTCTCAGGATGGCCCATCAATCAAAGAAGACTATGATCCCTCGCTTCCGCCCGTGAATGGCAATCATGATCAACTGGTGCAGGTTTTCTTGAATCTCGCCAAAAACGCGGCCGAAGCACTTCAAACGACTGAGGGCCTGCGCGAGATTACGTTCACATCGGCCTTCAAACCCGGCATGAAACTTTCGGTGCCGGGTTCGCCCCAGCGCGTGTCGCTGCCACTCGAAGTTTGTATTCATGATACAGGCCCTGGCGTTCCGGAAGAATTGCGACCACATATTTTTGACCCATTTGTTACCAGCAAGCCGCATGGCCGCGGTTTAGGCTTGGCGCTGGTTGCTAAAATTGTGGCCGACCATGGCGGGGTTGTTGAATGTCTTCCCCGTGATGTTGGAACCACTTTCCGGGTTCTATTGCCACTTTTACGTACACAATCACCCTCGCAAAAGGAAACCAAGCCATGAACGTCAAAACCGTTTTATTGGCCGACGATGACAGCGCCATTCGCACCGTTTTAACCCAGGCCTTAAACCGTGCTGGCTATACCGTGCGTTCAACTTCCACTGCCAGCGCACTGTGGCGTTGGGTTGTTGAAGGGCAGGGCGATATCGTGGTGACCGACGTGGTGTTGCCCGACGAGAATATTTTTGATGTGTTGCCGCGCATTAAAAGATCACGTCCGAAATTACCGGTGATTGTGATGAGCGCTCAGAACACAATTATGACTGCGATCCGTGCCACAGAACTTGGCGCATATGATTATCTGCCGAAGCCGTTTGATTTAAATGTGCTGGTGCAAACGGTGGGGCGTGCTGCCGAACAGTCGGTCAAGCCAACCGGTTCGCGCCTTGTGGAGAGCAGCGAAAATCTCCCTATTATCGGCCGCTCTGCGGCGATGCAGGAGATTTATCGCATGATCGCGCGGCTAACACAGACTGACCTCACCGTTACGATTATTGGCGAAAGCGGCACCGGCAAGGAGCTGGTTGCGCGCGCGCTGCATGACTATGGCCGCCGCCGAAAAGGTCCCTTTGTGGCCGTCAATATGGCTGCCATCCCGCGTGAGTTGATTGAATCAGAACTCTTTGGCCATGAGAAGGGATCGTTTACAGGGGCCAATGCGCGCATGGCAGGCCGTTTCGAGCAAGCAGAAGGCGGTAGCCTATTCCTTGATGAAATTGGTGACATGCCCTTAGAAGCCCAAACACGACTGTTGCGCGTCTTGCAGCAAGGTGAATATACCAGTGTCGGTGGCAATGCGCCGATCAAGACCAATGTGCGGATCATCGCGGCAACTCACCGCGATTTGCGCCATCTGATCACCCAGGGGCTTTTCCGTGAAGATCTTTTCTTCCGCCTCAATGTCGTACCGTTGCGACTTCCGCCGTTGCGAGATCGCACCGAAGATGTCCCCGATTTGATCCGCCATTTTTTGCTGACAGCGACTCAAGAGGGGCTGCCGCAAAAAGATATGTCGCCAGCGGCGATGGAGGAATTGAAAAACCAGCGCTGGCCGGGAAATGTGCGCGAACTTGAAAATCTGGTGAAGCGCTTAATGGCCATGGAGGTTGATGACACCATCAGTCAAGACTCGGTGCGGCGGGAACTAGCAAACAATCAGATGGCTGTAACGCCGAGCGCCGTGCAAAGCCAAACTGATTTGCTTTCGGAATTCATGGAACAACATCTGGCCAAATATATTTCAAGCTTTGGCGAGGGTTTACCACCCGATGGTCTATATGAGCGCATACTTGCCGAAATCGAACCGCCTTTGCTTCGCGCCGTGTTGGTCGCGACACGCGGCAATCAATTGAAGGCAGCCGATGTTTTAGGCATCAACAGAAATACGCTGCGGTCAAAGCTAAAAGAGCGCAATATCAGACCTTTGCGAGCTATTCTTTAGGTCTTGGTTTCAAGCCTAAAAAGGATAGTCACCAAAATGCCACTATGACTGTTGAATTTGGGTCACAGTTTCAGGCATAATCAATCCATGTTGAAGTCACCCGAGAGATTTACATCCACGAGGTTGCGCGGCCTATCAGGCTGGGCGGCCTTGAGCCTTGTTTTGCTGGGTACACTGACGGGCTTTTCGACGTTTCTCATACTCACAGGTGCAACGCCAATTCAGCCAACAAGTGAGCTTACGACCTACTTATTGTTGGCCAACGGTCTTCTGGCGTTGTTCATGTTGGTCATGATCTTATTTCAAATCTTGCATCTTTTTTTGGAACGCCAACGAGGGACCGCAGGTACTGGGCTTCACATTCGATTGATTTCGTTGTTCAGCTTGATTGCATTATTGCCTACGATTCTTGTGGCGGTTTTTGCAACTGTTACACTTAACCGTGGTTTGGATACTTGGTTTTCAGATCGGACGCGCGCCATCGTAGATACGGCTTCAACCGTTGCTGATGCTTATCTCACCAATGCCTCTGAGGCCACTCGCACCGATACGGCTAATATTGCAGCCGACCTCGTTCAACAATTACCTGATTTCGATAATGATCGACCGACCTATCTTAAACGTGTTGCGCGTCACGTCGCTTTGCGAAACCTCGCGGCGGCCTTCGTGTTTAACGGGACGACGAAAGAAATTCAGGCCAATGTAACTGCTGATGATCGTATAAAATTCATTGCCCCGCCTCCGGAAGCAATCGTTAAAGCGGAAAATGGCGAGTTGGTGGTTATCCCGCCGGGCAGGGGTGGCAATCTGGTTCGCGCCCTTATAAAACTCCAAGGCTATCCCTCACATTTTCTCTATATCTACCGACTTGTTTCACCAGTAGTCATTGATCAACTGACTAAAACCCGGGATGCGAAAGCGGATTACGATAAACTTCTAAAGCAGCGCGTGGGAATACAACTCACCTTTGCAACGGTCTATGCGGTGGTTGCTTTAATATTTTTACTTGCTTCAGTTTGGGTTGGCATGTGGTTTTCAGATCGGTTGGTGGCCCCAATTGTCCGGTTGCTGTCAGCTTCGCGGGAAGTTGCGAAAGGTGACTTTAATGCCAAGGTCGACGTTATTGATGGCCCGGGCGACTTGATGACATTGTCGCGCACCTTCAATATGATGACAGATCAAATAAAATTCCATCAAGATCAGTTGGTTGAAACCAATGAGCAGCTTGACGGACGGCGGCGATTTACCGAAGCGATGCTATCAGGCGTCAGTGCTGGTGTGATCGGGATTGATCCTGATCACCGTATTTCTTTGATAAATCGTTCGGCGTTGATCCTGCTGGGGAGGCCGGAAGCCGAGTTTCTGGGCCAACCAATTGAAGATAAATTACCTGATATGGCGCCAGTCTATGCGCTGGCGCTCTCGCGCCCGTCAGGAGCGGCTGAAGGCCAGGTTGATATGAAGATCAACGGTCAGGATATCAGCTTTATTGTGCGCATCACAACTGAGCGTGGCGATGACGCCGAACACGGCTATGTTCTTACTTTTGATGATATAACCCAACTTGTTTCAGCTCAGCGCAACTCCGCATGGTCAGATATTGCCAGGCGCATTGCCCATGAAATCAAAAACCCATTGACGCCAATTCAACTTTCAGCCGAGCGGTTGAAACGAAAGTACCTCAAAGAAATCACCAGTGACCGCCATGTATTTGAACAATGCACCGATACAATCATTCGCCAAGTGGCAGATTTGGGGCGTATCGTTGATGAGTTTTCGTCGTTTGCACGCATGCCATCTGCCGTACCCGAACCGAACAATCTCAATGACGTGGTGCGCGATGCCACAGTTCTGCAGCGTGTATCGGCGGGCGACATAGATATTAACCTGAACCTTGCTGATCCGGCGCTCACATTTGCTTTTGATCGCCGGCTGCTGACGCAAGCGATCACCAATCTTGTGAAGAATGCGCGGGAAGCGATTGAAGCCCGCGAAGTTTCACCCGAGCGCGGTAAAATTGATGTAATCACCGGTATTGATCATGACATGCCGTTTGTTTCTGTGGTCGATAATGGTGTGGGCTTGCCGCAAGAAAATCGCAATCGCTTGGCCGAACCCTATATGACGACACGCGAGAAGGGCACTGGCCTTGGCCTTGCCATCGTCAAACGCATTATGGAAGAACATGGCGGTAGGCTTCGTCTGGAAGATGCGCCAAATGGACAAGGGGCCAGTGTTACGCTGTTCTTCGCCCCGCTGCATATTTTAACTGAACAAACTGCGTAATTGGAAACAAATGGCTGCTGATATTCTGATCATTGATGACGAAGCCGATATTCGAGAGTTGGTTGCGGGTATTTTGCAAGATGAGGGTTATGAAACCCGCCTTGCGCATAATTCTGATGCAGCCTTGTCGGAGATTGCACAGCGCAAGCCATCGATGATTATTCTTGATATCTGGTTGCAGGGGTCAAGGCTCGATGGATTGGATCTGTTACTCGAGATCAAGAAACTACATCCGACGCTGCCAATCGTAATCATTTCTGGCCATGGCAACATTGAAACCGCCGTTGCGGCGATCAAGCGTGGTGCATATGAATATATCGAGAAGCCATTCAACGCTGATCGATTGATTTTGGTCGTTGGTCGCGCCCTCGAAACCTCGCGTCTTATCCGGGAGAATAGCGAACTGAAAGGCCGCTCGGGTCTTGATATGGAATTGATTGGCAATTCGGCGGCGATGCGGCAGCTGCGTCAACTTCTGAAGAAGATAGCACCGACCAATAGTCGTGTGCTTATCACAGGGCCGATGGGGGCAGGCAAGGAGATGACGGCTCGGGCACTGCATGCCATGTCACTTCGCGCCAATGGTGCCTTTGTGGTTTTGAGTGCAGCGACGATGGCACCAGAACGCATGGAAGAAGAGTTATTTGGTGTTGAAACCAGTGCAGGCCAATCTCTGCGCATCGGTGCCTTGGAAGAGTCTCATGGCGGGACACTCTACATTGATGAAATTGCCGACATGCCAATGGAAACCCAAGGCAAGGTTTTGCGCGTGCTTGTTGATCAAACCTTTCAGCGTGTGGGTGGCACAAAGAAAGTAAAAGTCGATGTGCGTATCATTACGTCAACAGCAAAAGACCTGCCACAGTTGATCGCTGAATCAATATTCAGAGAAGACCTTTATCATCGCTTGGGCGTGGTGCCGGTTCGGGTTCCTGCCTTACAGGAACGCCGCGAGGATATTCCCGAGCTGATTGAATATTTTTCAAAATCTTATTCTTCGGCGTCTGGCCAACCCTTCAAAAAATTCTCGAATGACGCGTTAACAATGTTGCAAACCCGTGACTGGCCTGGAAATGTGCGCGAATTGCGTAACAATATCGAGCGCGCCATGATCGTAACATCGGGCGAAATTTCTGATGAAATTACGCAAGAGCAGATCAGCACGGATGCTGCCGTCACATCAACTTCGCTGAGTTTGGGCGGTGATCATTTGCTGGCCATGCCTTTGCGTGATGCCCGTGACGCCTTTGAGCGCGACTATATCACGGCCCAACTCTCTCGTTTTGGCGGCAACATTTCACGCACATCCACTTTTATCGGCATGGAAAGATCAGCTTTACATCGTAAAATCAAGATGCTGGGCTTGAACGGAAAGGATGGGGAGGAGAGCTAGGAAAGCATGCTTTTGCCACAAAGTTTTCTATGATATTGTCGGCAACAATCGCTACGACCCAAAAAAACATAACAACACGCGGAAAACATCATGGCGCAAGAAAAACAACAAAACCTGCAAGACACATTTCTCAATCATCTCAGAAAATCCAAAATGCCAGTTACGGTATTTTTGGTCAATGGCGTGAAGCTTCAAGGCATCATTACGTGGTTTGATAATTTCAGCATGTTGCTGCGCCGCGATGGTGTTTCTCAGTTGGTCTATAAGCATGCTATTTCCACCATTATGCCCGGTGGCCCGATCAGCCTGTTCGACGACGAAAGCCGTGACGCGTGACCATTAAAAAACACGTTAAAGCGGGCGGCGGTGTTGATTTTCAAATGGAGGGACCAGAGGCCACGAGGGCCTTGGTGCTGCATGTTGAACGCAAAGCGCGCAATTTAGTCAATGCCTTCGATAGGGATGCGCAGAGCAAACTCGATGAAGCCATCGGCTTGGCTGAAGCGATTGATCTTGAGATTGTCCAAACGATTATTGCACCTTTGCTTAAGCCAAATCCGGCAACTTATATTGGCAGCGGCAAGGCCAAAGAGATTGCCAAACTGGTCGCCGAAACTGAAGTTGAATTGGTGGTGTTGAACGCCCAACTTTCACCAATCCAGCAGCGCAATCTTGAAACCGAATGGAACTGCAAGGTGCTTGATCGCACCGGTTTAATTCTGGAAATTTTTGGCCGGCGCGCCACAACCAAGGAAGGCATTCTGCAAGTTGAGTTGGCGCATCTCAATTATCAAAAGTCACGACTCGTACGGTCATGGACTCACTTGGAACGGCAGCGCGGCGGCTTTGGCTTCTTGGGCGGCCCTGGTGAAAGCCAGCTCGAAATGGACAAGCGCTTAATTCAAGAACGCATCTCCAAGATTGAAGGCGAACTTGAAACGGTGGTTAAAACCCGCGATTTGCACCGTAAGGGCAGGGAGCGCATTCCCTATCCAATCGTCGCCTTGGTTGGTTATACCAACGCTGGTAAATCCACACTCTTCAACAAACTGACGGATGCCAATGTTCTCGCCAAAGATTTGCTATTCGCCACACTTGATCCCACCATGCGCAACATCTCATTGCCCAGCGGGCGCAAGATTATTCTGTCTGATACGGTGGGCTTTATCTCTGAATTGCCAACCAAGCTGATTGCTTCCTTCCGTGCGACTTTGGAAGAAGTTTTGGCTGCCGATGTGATCCTGCATGTTCGTGATATCAGCCACAGCGAAACTGAAGCCCAAGCTCATGATGTGAAATTGGTTCTCGAGGAGCTTGGCATTGATGAGCAGCGCCGTAGCTTGATCATTGAAGTGTGGAACAAATCTGATTTGCTCGACGTCACGGAATTGGCCAACCGCAAAGCCACGGCGCAGCGCCGTGAGGATGTAGTGCTTGTATCTTCGCTGACAGGCGAGGGAATTGATCGATTGCTTGATAGTGTCGAGAACCGACTTGGCAAATCCAGCACACTTTATGACATCATGATTGATCCAGCCGATGGAAAAGGCATGGCTTGGCTGCATCAACGCGGTGAGGTTTTTGACCGCAAAGCCTTTGAAGATGGGCGAACCCAACTCACCGTGCGCTTGGATGACGATACCGCAGGCCAAGCTCAAGCCCAATTTGGCAAGGCCATGAAGGAAAAGCGCTGAGGTAGGTTCGGGCACAGCTCTGCTAGCTATGAAAACGGCCGCATCCGTTTTCGAGGGTAGAAGGCGAAGGGTTGCGCGGGCGCAAACAGACGCAAGATGTGCCGGTAGAATAGTCCGGCTATAAAGGCGCTGAGCGCGCCCACGCTTTTGCGGCGATTTTTGCTCGATGATTGAAAGTAAGTGCTTGTTGAACTGGACGGTCCGAAACCGTGCGGGAGTCAACTAAAGACAGCTTTGCCACAAAAGGCGATCAGGTCGTAGTGCCCGATCTTTTCCAATCACCAAGCTCCCACGAATTTGAGTTACGTTACCCCAAACCCGCAAGCGCCACATCTTTCCCAATCTCTGATCACCGTCGCGAACGGAAACCCCTTCGAGGGAAGACGGAACAT
>JAYVXY010000227.1:0-11871 GCA_043784785.1 Aestuariivirga sp.
CCCAGATATTTATTGGTGAGCAGCCCCTGGCCCAAGGGTGAAAACACAATGGTGCCCATGCCTGCTGCATCGGCCGCTTCAAATGCGCCACCCATCTCCGGCTCACGCTGCAACATGGAATAACGCGGCTGATGAATGAGGCAGGGCGTGCCCAGCTCTTTCAAAATCCGCGCCGCTTCGCGCAATGAAGCCGCCGGATAATTTGAAATGCCCACATAAAGTGCGCGGCCCGAACGCACCGCATGATCAAGCGCACCCATGGTTTCCTCCAACGGTGTATCAGGATCAAACCGGTGCGAATAGAAAATATCAACGTAAGGCAGGCCCATCCGCTTCAAGCTTTGATCCAGGCTCGCCAACATATATTTGCGGCTGCCCCATTCGCCATAAGGCCCATCCCACATGTGATAGCCGGCCTTGGTGGAGATAATCATCTTGTCGCGGTGAAGGCTAAAATCCTCCCGCAAGATTTTGCCAAACGCTTCCTCTGCTGATCCCGCAGGCGGGCCATAATTATTGGCCAGATCAAAATGCGTGATGCCCAAATCCCAGGCTTTGCGGCACAAGGCACGCTTGGTGCCATGGTCGTGGTCGCTCCCGAAATTATGCCACAGGCCCAGTGATAAAGCGGGTAGCAACAAACCGCTGCGCCCCGAACGATTATATTTCATGTACAGCTTCCTTCACGAAAATCCCTCATGCTGAGGCGCTTCGCGAAAGCGAAGCCTCGAAGCACCTAGCAAGCATCCTGCCCTTCGAGGCCCGCAAAACTGCGGGCTCCTCAGGGTGAGGGTAAATATATTATTTCATCAGACCGCGGGCTTCATCAGGGCCCAGCGCCTTTGGCTTGGTACATTTGGTTTTGATCGAAACAAATTTGCCAGTCTGGCTCGATTTCAAAATCGATGTCATCACATCAACGCCGTGCAGAGCGCGGTCAATCGAGCAGCGCGCATCACGCTTGTTGATGATGGCATCGGCCAGATCAGCCACACCCGCACAACGATAATTCGCTACGTCGCGGCCTTGGCCATCCTTCTGGTTTGGCTTACCAAAAGGATGATCCCATGCGGGAAGTGCCGACAATTTCGTATCTGTGCCCGCCACCATCACATCACCACCGAAGAAATTTGGATCGGGCACAAACATCGCGCCTTCTGATCCATAAAGCTCCATGTTCTGGTGTTTGTGGGCATAGACATCCCAGCTAGCGGAAAGCGTGATCATGGCACCTGATTCAAATTGCAACAACGCATGGTAAGTGGTTGGGGTTTTTACCTTGAGCTTCTCGCCATTACGCGGGCCATTGGCAATGATGCGCTCTTTCTTGGCCATGCCGGAAAGGGCTGCCACACGCTTCACCGGGCCTAAAAAATTCACCAAATTCGCGATGTAATATGGCCCCATATCAAGGATCGGTCCGCCGCCGGGAACGAAAAAGAAATCAGGATTTGGATGCCAATGTTCCATGCCGTGGCCCATCACATGGGCGGTGCCGGAAACGATCTTGCCGATCTTGCCATCATCAATGGCCTTGCGCGCCAATTGATGCGAACCGCCAAGGAATGTGTCGGGGGCGGAACAAACCTTCAGCTTTTTCTTTTTGGCCAGTTTCACCAGATCATTGCCATCCTTCACCGAAAGCACGAAAGGTTTTTCCGAATAAACATGCTTGCCAGATTGCAGGATTTGCTTTGACACTTTGTAGTGCACCGCAGGCACGGTGAGATTGATGACGATGGAGATGTCATCATTCTTCAACAACTCTTTCACCGTTTGCGCCTTCACACCATATTCCTTGGCGCGGGCGTTGGCTGAATCCATATTAATATCGGCCACAGCTTTAATCACGATATTATTGAACAACGGGGCGAGTTTCAAATAAGACGCTGAAATATTGCCGCATCCAATGATGCCAACGCCTAATATTTTTTTAGCCATTTTGATTTCTCCATATAATATTGAATGCGGCCCCACACGCCGTCACCCCAGCGAAGGCTGGGGTCCAGCTTCGTTTACAGGCGCGGAACCAAGCCACCAGTTGGATTCCCGCTTTCGCGGGAATGACGGTTGTAGGGGTATGTAACATTGCCACACTCAAATCTTCGACAAGAAGTTAAAGCTGTTTTTTGCAAACGATTTAAAATCCTTTGGATTATCGTGTTCGACCACATAATTCATGCAGCGTGTGTTCTGCAGCGCTTTGAAAATGTCTGGCCATTTGAGAGTGCCAGCACCCACATCGGCCTGGCCATGTTGGTCTTGGTTTTCACCTTTTGGGGCGTTATCCTTGACATGGGCCGTGGTGATGCGATCACCATAGGCCTTGATCCACTTTACCGGATTTTGCCTTGCAAAAGCCACCCAGGCAATATCAATCTCCCAATCCAGCATCGGGCCGCCTTCAAAAATGCGCTCATGGGGCATGGAGCCATCGGTAAGTTTCTTGAATTCAAAATCATGATTGTGCCAGCCAAAGCCATAGCCTTCATCACGCACCTGCTTGCCGATTTCACCAAGACGTTTGCCAAAAGCCTTCCAGCCCGCACCAGATTTAGGGCGCTGATCAGGCATGATGAAGGGGCAATAGATGTTGCGCATGCCCAAGGTGGCGGCGATCTTCACAGCCTTTTTGAGTTCCTTTTCCAACATGTCGATGCTGAAATGGCCTGTGGGCATGGTCAGGCCATTGGCATCAAGAAGGGCGCGCGTGGCAACAGCATCTTCATAATTTGCGCCAAAACCTTCGACTTCCTTGTAGCCGCATTTGGCCAGATGTTCGATGACCTGCGGCCAAGGTTGAAAGTTGCGCGCTGAATAAAGTTGGAATGAGATTCTTTTTGGCATTTGGGGCCTCCTTAATGCGATGAAGAGTAGAGATTACGGATGATGAGATTGTTTTGGGCGGCGTTTAATTCGGCAGGATTATCTGGCGTGAAAATGATCTCAGCTTTTTCGCCGGGCAGCATGTCCAGCACATTGTCGGAATAGCTGCCATTCACGCCTGTTTCAGCGGTAACAAATAGAGCCGCATTTTTATTGGCCAGCGCAATGTGCAATTTGCCATCTTTGACTTTTGCACTGTGAGTGATTTCGGGGTTGATGATGTTCAGCGCCTTGTAGGGTTCATTGGCAAAATGCACACGGCCCCTGGCTCCATCGGCGGCTTCATAATCAAGGATAAGAATATGGCCCGCGGGAAGTTCGCCCTTCTTTAACTTGGCCAGGTCGATAGCCTTGTCAGCGGGAACGTTGGCGCTAATGTCTTTCAATGATCTGGCCTTGCCAGCAGGATCAAGCACAGTGAGCTTCAGAGATAGCTTTTGCTTTGTAAGCCGGTCATTGACCGCCTTTACGATGATGCCACCGGCTTTTTTATCGGGCAGCGCCATCACCGCCACAGGCGCATAGAACCGCTTAGCCATAAAATGCATGGCCTTCCAGCCGCCGCCATGATCCAGTGATGACCATGAGGCCACAGGCCATGTGTCATTCAATTGCCAGTAAAGTGTTCCCATGCAATGGGGCTTTAAGCTGCGCCAATATTCAACCGCAGTTTTAATCGCAAGGCCTTGCTGGATTTGGCTGACGTAACAAAAATTGGCAAAATCTTTGGGAAAGCGGAAATAGCGGAACATGGTTTCGGCAATGCGTGCATTGCCGCCTGCGTTCTTCTGGTGGCTTTCCATGACTGACGAGGCGATGTTCAAATCCTCATCGCTGGCAGCAAATTGTTTGACGATGTGCAGCGATGGGTATGACTGGAAACCAAACTCGGAACAGAAACGCGGATTCACGTCTCTATAGTGTTCAAAGTTTTTGCCCTCATGCCACACCGACCAGAAATGCATGTCACCTGACCGATCATCATGCCAAGCATCACCGAAGCTGAGGAGACCGGGCGATGGTGAAGATGGCCACCAGTTGATTGAGGGATCAGTTCCTTTTGCGGCTCGTTCAATCGTGTGGTTGAGGCGGTCATAAGCCGCCAAATAGCGGTCACGATTGTTGCGGCTTTCTTCAAACCAGTTGAGCGCACCAATCAATTCATTGTCGCCACACCAAACCGCGATGCAGGCGTGATGTTGGAGACGGCGAACCTGTTCCGTCACCTCAACAGTAACTTCATGCAAAAATTCTTTCGTTGCTGGATAAAGATTACAGGCAAATTGAAAATCCTGCCACACCATCAAGCCCAATTCATCACACAGATCATAAAACCAATCCTGCTCATAATAACCGCCGCCCCAAACACGGATCATGTTCATGTTGGCATCGACAGCAGCTTGCAGCAGTTTGCGCGTTAATTCCGGTGTCGCACGGCTGGGCAGAGCATCAGCAGGAATCCAGTTTGCGCCACGGCAAAAGACTTCCTTGCCGTTCACTTTGAATGCAAAGCGTGCCCCAACTTCATCTTTCTGATTGATGAGCTCAATTTCACGCAGCCCAATTTTGCGTATTTCAACTTGGCCACCGCATTGAATACTCAGATCATGGAGTTGCTGTTCACCACTCCCTGCTGGCCACCAAAGTTTGGGCTTTGGGATATTAAGTTTCTGGATGACGTGATCCCAATCGAATTCAAGTTTGCGCCTCAGCGTTTTCTTGACCCCACCGACGCTAATATCGATTTGATAGGCTTCACCCTCTGTTCCGTGGACATACATCCCCAACTCAATATCGAAACTGCCATCGGCACAGCGCTTCTGAACAATATCGAAACTCGAAACGTGAGCCATAGTTTGGTTGACTAACTCGACCCGCCCATAAGCCCCAAATGGCATGATCGCCAAGTTCCAATCCCAGCCAAAATGGCAGGCGGGTTTGCGCAGCATGTTGCCATCAGGGATTGGGCAATTGTTTGCGGAATAGGGCACGTAATAGGGCTGCGCCTTCTGGCGTTTGGCGGCTTCCTTCACATTGGACAGGAAACGGATTTCAATTTTGTTTGTCCCGCGCTTCAACGCCTTGGTCACATCGGGCGTGTAACGCCGAAAGCAATTATCAGCTTCCAAGACCTTTTTTCCATTGACGCGGATTTCGGCAACCGTGTCGAGATAATCAATATCGAGATGCCAGTTGCCTTCGCCATTCCACTCAAACTCACGACTGGCAATCCATTCTTCTTCCGCTACCCAGCGCACATCATATTCATTGCGACCGATATAGGGATCAGGAATGATGCCAGCCGCAATCAATGCAGAATGCACATCACCCGGAACAGGATAATCAGCTTTGTGCTTGCCATCGGCGCTCTGAATTTGCCATTGGCCCGAAAGGTCCAACATGATTTAAACGCGGTCGCCCGTCGCCCCATCAAAGAGTGAAGCCAGGCCCACACGGAAGCGCACATTCACTTTTTCACCATGCTTATAGTGCATGTTGGATTCAACGCGTGCCGACATGGTTTGCCCACCAAGTTCAAGCCACACCAAACTATCTGACCCCATCGGCTCGATAATATCCACTGTGGCGAGGAAGGTTTCAGATAGTCCCGCTTCAACGCCTGCGTTGATGCGAATATGTTCAGGGCGCACCCCAAAATCCACTTGCTTGGGTGCGAGCGGCGCTGTTGGTGCATAATCTTTCAAGCTCAACATCCCATCGCCTAACCGCAGTGCCGCCTTGGCACCTGAACCTTCAATATCAGCCTTGAGGAAATTCATTGACGGTGAACCAATAAAACTTGCGACATAACGGTTCTTGGGCTTGTTATATATCGTGTGCGGATCGTCCAATTGCTGAATGCTGCCGCTTTTCATCACCGCGATACGATCAGCCAGCGTTAGAGCTTCAATCTGATCATGCGTCACATAGATCATGGTATTGCCCAAGCGCTGGTGCAAACGCTTGATTTCAACGCGCAGTTCGGCGCGCAGTTTAGCATCAAGGTTCGATAATGGTTCATCAAACAGGAACACATCCACATCGCGCACCAAAGCGCGACCAATGGCAACGCGTTGGCGCTGGCCACCCGAAAGCTGCATAGGCTTGCGCTGTAATAGCGGCTCAATCTGCAGAATTTCCGAGGCGCGCTTAACCCGCTTTTCAATCTCAACCTTGGCCATGCCAGAAACGCGCAGACCAAATGAAAGATTACGCTCTACCGTCATTTGCGGGTAAAGCGCATAGGATTGAAACACCATGCCGATGCCGCGATCCTTGGGCTCCTCCCAAGTTACGTTCTTGCCTTTGATGAACACTTGGCCGTGGGTGGGCTCCAACAGCCCCGCAATGCAGTTCAGCAAAGTGGATTTGCCGCAGCCTGATGGCCCGAGCAGAACCAGAAATTCGCCATTGGGGATATCGAGATCAAGCTGCTTCAAAACTTGCAAGTTGCCATAGCTTTGCGCCAGTCCGCGAATAGAAACGCTGTTGGTTGAGGATTGTGATTGAGAAGCCGCCATAATTAACCTTTCACTGCACCAGCAGCGATGCCGCGCACGAACCATTTGCCAGAGAAGAAATAAATGAGAAGCGGAACAGCGCCGGTGAGAATTGAAGCCGCCATTTCCACATTATATTCTTTGACACCTTGTGCCGATGTGAAAATGTTGTTGAGCTTCACTGTCATGGGGTAGTTATTCGGGCCCGCAAAAACCACGCCGAACAAGAAGTCGTTCCAAATGCCAGTGACCTGCAAAATAATCGCCACCACCATAATGGGCAGAGACATCGGCAGAAAAATTTGAAACAGAATGCGCCAGAACCCCGCGCCATCAACACGCGCCGCTTTGAACAATTCTACGGGTAAGGATTGGAAATAGTTACGGAACAGAAGTGTTAAGATGGGAAGACCAAACACCGTGTGCACAAAAATCACGGCATAAAGCGTTGAGTAAATGCCCATGTTTTTAGTGAGCAGCACCATCGGATAAAGCATCACTTGGTAAGGGATAAAAGAGCCCACGATCAAAACCGTGAAGAAACCTTCAGAGAATTTGAATGGCCAATTGGAAAGGGCATAGCCTGTGGTCACGGCAACAGTGATCGAAATAATTACCGACGGCACAGTGATGATCACTGACTTCCAAAAATTTGGGCTTATCCCTTCGCATTGCAGACCGGTGCACACGTGCAACCAAGCACGTACCCAAGGATCATAGAAATGCTCCTGCACCATCGCCGTGCCAGCATCTGAGGTAACTTCCACGATGGGGTAATGCAACTGCGGCATAAAAATATTGCCATCACGGATTGTAACCAAATCCTTAAATGACGTAATAATCACGATGTAAAGCGGGAATAGCCAATAGGCCGCCGTGATGATCAAAAAGCCGTAAACCAACACGTTTTCCCACGCAAACCATTTGCGCGGTTTTGGGCCTGACGGTTCGATGGATTGAGTGATAGAGCTCATCTTATCTGCTTGCCTTTGACGAATTCGACATAGACCCATGGGATCAGGATCACAGCACTGATCAACAGCATGACAGTGGCAGCAGCCAGGCCTTGCGCGATGTTGCCTGAGAATAGGTTCACGTAGACATATTCCGATGGAACCGTTGAAGAGATGCCGGGGCCGCCATCGGTCAAAGCTACAACAATGTCGTAAACACGAAATGCACCAGAAGCCACGATCACGAACGTTGTAATGAGCACAGGCCGCATCATCGGGATGACGATGGACCAATAGGTGCGCCATTTGGGAATGCCATCAACGCGCGCTGCTTTCCAGACTTCATCATCGATGCCGCGAAGGCCAGCCAACATCAAGGCCATAACCAACCCGGTTCCTTGCCAGAGGCCAGCAATCACCACACAGTAGATCGCCTTGTCGGTATTGGTCAGCCAATCAAAGGAAAAACTTGTCCATCCCATCTGACGAACCGATTTTTCAAGGCCATATTCAGGCGACAAAATCCAAGCCCAGACATGGCCTGTCACGATGAAAGACAGTGCAAAAGGATAGAGATAGATTGTGCGGAACAGGCCTTCGAGTCTGATTTTCTGGTCCATAAACACGGCAAGCAAAAACCCGATAACAAAGGCCAGAACTGTGCTGAAGCCAATGTAGATCAGAACATTGTGAACCGCGATCCACCACTTGTCTGAATTCCACAGGCGCAAATATTGTCCAAAGCCTGCATAGGTATAGGTCGGAAAAATCCTGGCGTTGGAAGTTGAGAACACAACGGTCCAAATGCTGCAGCCGATGAAGGCGAACAGCACAATATACATCATCGGGATGGCAGCTATTTTGGAATGGAAATTTTTGAAAGGAGCGTTCCAAACACCTGCAGCTAAGGTAAACATGAAAATGAAAATGGCTGCGAATTTCCAAATATTCTCAGCGGCATCGGCGCTGATGACAGTGCCGCCAGTATACCAAGCCACAAAAGCTGTGATCGCACAGAGAATATAAAATGCAATCATCGCGAGCTGATAGCTGAGCTTATTAAAAGGAATGTCGATTACGGCGCAAACAACAACCAAGCCTGCCGCATACATCATGGGCTGAAAGGTTCCAATTTGGGCAAATGGGAAATCAAAAATGTAACTGAGAATTCCCAGCAATCCCATCAAAGCCGCAAAACCATAACGAACTGGATCGCTAAACTGCTTAATATGCGGTGCCTTATTGAGCGCTCTCGAATTAAATTGGTCTACAGTCGTCATTTGGATCATTTTCAAAAATCATCATTCTGCACAAGCCAGAACACGGGCGCGAGTGCACTCGTACGGCTTGGCTGAAATAACGAAAATTCAAGGTTAGAGAAAATAACCGGCGGAGCAAAGACCCCGCCGGAACCATTCAGACTTTCGTCTGATTACATCTTTGGCGCGGCCTTGATGATTTCAACAAACTTCGCCTGCGCGTCGCTTGCTTTCATATCTGGCTTCGAGAAGAAGTTGGTCATTAGATCGTTGATTTGGTTGATCGAGTCACGATCCAACATTTGAACGTCGTTCGGGAACACTGCGCTGGATTTAGGGTGGTCAAGAATTTCCAAACCCTTCTTCATGCAGTCATTCGCAGCAGACAGATCAACGTCAGCACGCATTGGTAGCGAGCCCTTCTTCAAGTTGAAAGCAACCTGAACGGCTGGCGTAATCAACGTCGAAGCCATTTTCAGCTGTGCTGCAGTGACCTTTGGATCCTTGTTCTTTGGGAAATAGAACACGTCACCACCGGTGTTGAGAACCGGCGTTACGCCGAGGCCTGGCAAGCAGTCATAGTCTTTGCCTGGAACCATCTTGGCCACTTGGAATTCACCACCGGCCCAGTCGCCCATAATGTTCGCAGCGGCTTTGCCATTGATAACGAGGCCAACAGCTTCGTTCCACTGTTTCGTCACTTGCTTTTGGTCAATCATAGTGCGTGCAGCATCCACAGCTTCGAACACTTTGCCGAATTCTGGGCCTGCAGCCATTGCGAGGTCACGATCTTTGTAAACCTTGACGTAATTGTCAACGCCGGCGACCGCAACAATCAAATCGCCGATCAACAGACCAACAGGCCAGCCTTGAGCGAGAGACAAAGGCTGAATGCCTTTTTCTTTCAACTTTGGCGCATCAGCAACGAGTTCAGCATAGTTCTTTGGTGGTTCCAGGCCAGCGTCAGCGAACACTTTGCGGTTTGTCCACATCCATTGGGCTGAGTGCAGGTTCACTGGAACGCAGTAAACTTTACCATCAACCGTGCATGATGCCAATTGGCTCTTTGGACGAAGAATATCGTTCCACTTGTCCTTGGTCGCCAGATCGGTCAAGTCCAGCATCAAGCCAGCCTTGATGAGCTCGTCAGCATCATGGCCTGGGTTCAACTGGGTAGCGCCCATTGGGTTGCCGCCGAGAATACGTGAAATGATGATTGGACGAGCAACGTCGCCTGAACCAGCAATAGCACCATCCACCCAATGATCGCCTGAGGCATCAACGGCCTTGGCAAATTCAGCAACAGCAGCAGCTTCGCCGCCAGATGTCCACCAGTGGGTAACTTCGATATCGGTGGCCTTGGCTGCGCCCGCCGCGAACAGCGAGACCGACAGTGCAAGAGCGGCGGTAAACTTCTTCAAACCCATGACAATTTCCTCCCATGTCTTATTAGGTCGCTGGCAAGCTATGTGAAAAAAAAGTCTTTTGCAACGTTTCAGAATAGGATTCACGAAAGATTTTTTTATTGCGTCGCAGCAATGAAATATGCGGTTGCAGCATGATAATTAGGGACTTGCAACGTTTCAGGCAACAGCTAGTGTCTCGACCGTTATGGCTAAAATTGAGGATCACGTCACCCGCCCGACATTGCGCACACTGGCGCAAATAACCGGGCTTGGGGTCTCAACGGTCAGCCAGGCTTTGCGTGATAATCCGGAAATTGCCGAGGAAACCAGAAGGCGCGTGAAGCTTGCGGCACAGCAGGCAGGTTATCGTCCTGATCGTGCCGGCGTTCGCCTGCGCACCGGCAAAACCAACGTCATCAGCCTGATCTTAAATACTGATGGAACATCAATGGGGCTGGTGGAGCAACTGGTTTACGGCATTTCCGAAGTTCTGGCCGACACACCCTATCACCTGGTGGTTACACCTTACGAGCTAAACGACCCCATGGCCCCTGTGCGCTATGTCGTCGAAAATCGCCTTGCTGATGGCGTGATCATCTCGCGCACCCGGCCTGATGATCAGCGTGTGCGTTATCTCATCGACAATCATGTGCCCTTCGCCACACATGGGCGCACTCATTGTGGCATTGAACATGCCTATCACGACTATGACAATGAAGTTTATGCAAAACTGGCGGTTGATCAGTTGGCAATGCGTGGTCGCAAATTCATTGCCCATTTAAGGCCGCCACCAGGCCTGTCATATAATGAGCACGCCATATTGGGGTTCGCCAAAGCTATTCATGCAAACGGCCTTACGGAATTTCCACACGATCTCAACATCGATACAAGCTATGAAGAAGTCCGCAACTTCACGAGATCAGTAATTGAAAAAAATGATGCGCCGGATGGCTATGTTTCGCACAGCGAACTCATCACCATGGCGATTATTTCGGGGTTGGAAGAAGCAGGCCAGATTTTGGGCCGTGATTTTGACATTGTGACCAAACAATGCTCGCCCTTCATGCCGTGGTTCAGACACGGCATTATGATGATCAATGAAGACCATAAATTAGCCGGCGTGGAACTGGCCAAGGCCGTTCTGGGTGCGATCGCGGGCAAGGATGTAAAATCATTGCAAAGCCTAGTGGCCCCCACCCGCGTTACCTAAAGCAGTTTACTGCCCGTCAATCATCGCGCGAAATTCTTTCACCCGCTCATTTGTCATTGTGGCTTTACATCCTGAAACCAGCATCGGCTCAATCGACCCACCGCGCGAGCCAAACCCATCCAGCACGCATTGTGCATCCCGGTAAGCCAGCCAAGCACGCTGCGAATCCAGAAGCGCCTTGGCATAACCCTGCAAATTTTTCTCAAGGTCTTGATCGGCTTTTTCTGCGAATGATTTTGCTTCCGGCCAGGTTTTGTTGAGCAACCTGTCAGCCTTTTGGAAATCCTGTTCAGCACACATATTCATGTCCTGCTGGTTGAGATTGGCGGAGTCCTCGCAATTGGGCGCATCATCAGCAAATGCGATTTTGCCAAACGAGATCAAAGACAATAATATCATTGAGGCAAAAAAGAACCGGCGCGACTTCACCATGGTTGTTCCCTTGATTATGATTTAGCTTTAGATCAACACTGATACATCAATTAACACAAGGCCCAAGATGACAAAGCCCACTTATTATGCCCCGCATGGCGGCTTGCCCGGCCAAACCGAATTATTGACAGGCCGCGCCGTGTTTACGACAAGCTATGCCGTGATCCCCAAAGGCGTGATGCGCGACATCGTCACCAGTGCTCTGCCTTTTTGGGAAAACACCCG
>JAYVXY010000228.1:0-3699 GCA_043784785.1 Aestuariivirga sp.
TTGAAGACCTGTTTCAGCCACATCCATAATACGTTTCCATGCCGGGGCAGGAACGCGCCCACCCGTCACCGCATTGGCCTTGGAACCATCCATTGATGAGTTGTCGTCATTGCCAACCCACACGCCCGTCACATAATGTGCCGTAAAGCCCATGAACCACGCATCGCGGAAATTCGCATTGGTGCCGGTCTTGCCAGCAACCGGCGCATAGCCAAGCTGGGCCCGTGTGGCCGTGCCCTGCATTACCACATCATGCAGCATGGAATTGAGTTCAGCCACTTTTTCATAAGGTTCAACTTGCGGCTGCTCAACAGCATTGGCTGCGTGGCTATAAAGCAAGTCACCATTGGTGCGTCTGATTTCAACAACGGCATAAGGCTTGGCCAGCTTGCCACCTGCGGCAAAAGTCGCATAGCCAGTCGCCAAGTCCATCAGCGTCAAGGCACTCGTGCCGATGGCCATTGTGGGGTAGGGGTCAATCATGCCTTGAATGCCAACTTTATGAGCCGTTTCTTCAATGGCCTGGCGGGTAACTTCTTTCATCAATTTCACCGCAACAGTATTGATCGAATGGGTGAGTGCCACCCAAAGCGGAATACGACCGCGAAAATCCGGTTCGAAATTATGGACGCACCAATCAATGACGCAAACGGGGCCATCATCAACGATCGTATCGCGCGTATATCCGTGATTGAGCGCTGTGAGATAAACAAACGGCTTGAAAGCAGAACCCACTTGCCGCTTTGCTGCGGTGGCCCGGTTAAATTGGCTGTCGCCATAATCACGCCCACCGATGAGCGCGCGCACAGCACCCTCAGGTGTCATGGTGATCGAGGAGGCCTGGCTAAAATTGCGATCAGGTCCTTGCGTATCAACCACGTCGTTTAAAATTTGCTGGCTGGCATCTTCGAGTTTTGAATCAATGGTGGTTTTCACTTCCACCACATAATTGCCCATCAACCCCTGCCTCTGCATCACATCCAGCGTGTCTTGATAGGCCCAATCCAAAAACCAGTTGGGGCTGGCCATAATATCCTGCTGCACAATTTGCGCCGGCGCGCGCCGCGCCTGCAAAAGCTCGCCTTGATTGATGAAGCCCGCATCGAGCATGCGGTAGAGCACCACATTGGTGCGCGCCTTGGATGCTTCAGGATTTGCATGGGGCGCATAATTGGTTGGAGCCTTGAACAAGCCAGCCAATACCGCAGCTTCGGGCAAGCCAATATCGCGCACTGACTTGCCAAAATAGAACTGCGAGGCAGCTTCAACCCCATAATTGCCGCCGCCCAAATAAGAACGATCAAGATAGAGTTTCAGAATTTCATTCTTGGAAAGCCTTGCTTCAATCCACATTGAAAGAAAGGCTTCATTCACTTTGCGCTTGATTGTGCGTTCGGGCGATAAAAACAGGTTCTTGGCAACTTGCTGGGTGATGGATGAGCCGCCCTGCTTGCCACCACCTTTGGCATTATGCACCACAGCGCGCAGAGTGCCGATCACGTCAACGCCGAAATGGTCGTAGAAACGCGCATCTTCAGTAGCTAAGACAGCTTTGATCAAAACCGGCGGAATTTCATCAAGCGGAATAGCGTCATCCTGCCTGATGCCACGCCGGCCAATAATCTTTCCCGCACTGTCGGTAAATGTCACGGCATATTCACGGCCTCTATTCCAAATATCGCCCGTGCCCGAAAACGGCGGCAGCGCAAAGGCCAGCAAGGCAAATAGAGCCACAACCCCAAAAGTGAAAAAATCATCGATCATATCGATGATCACCCGCTTGGGGCCAGATATGCGGAAATACCGATAAAGAAACGAGGAATAAGCCGAACTGGCGCGCTTGATGAAATCCCAAACCTCGAACAACCCCGAACTCACATAAGAGTCAGCAGTCCAAATGGCCCGGTAGAGGGCATTGCGGGTGGGAAGGTTTTTCAAGTAACAAAGCTCGTTTTGCAGAGAAATAAGCCCAAGAAGTGCAAGAAGCAAGCTGCGCGCCAATTATGTCGAAAAGCTGATGAATGTGATCAACGCCTAGGCGCTATTTGCCCCTTTTTCCCAAACCGAAGCCACGCTAGAACCCCCAACATGACTGACAAACCTTTCTGGAAAACCAAATCACTGGCCGAAATGACAAGGCCAGAATGGGAAAGCCTGTGCGACGGCTGCGGCCGCTGCTGTTTGAACAAACTGGAAGATGAGGATACCGGCGAATATCTCTACACCCGCGCGGCCTGCAAACTTCTCGACATCGGAACCTGTCAGTGTTCAGATTATAAAAATCGGGCCAAACGCGTCCCCGATTGCGTAACCCTCACCCCCGCCAATGTGCCCGAGCTAGGCTGGCTTCCTTCATCCTGCGCTTATCGCCGCCTGAACGAAGGCCGTGGCCTTGCATGGTGGCACCCTTTAGTTTCTGGTACGCAGGAAACAGTCAGCCAGGCTGGCATCTCTGTTGAAAATGAAGCCTACACCGAAGAAGGCATCAAAATTTCCGAACTGGTTGATCACATCTGGAAACTGCCCAAGGCAAAGCGGAAGGAAAAGTGACCTCTTCTCCCTCCCCAACACTTGGGGAGGGGAGGGCGGGGTGGGGCTGGTAGAACTGGGTTTAGTTGTAGACAGTTTGACTCGCTGAAATATCCCCACCCGTCCGCTACGCGTCTACCCTCCCCAAGTGTTGGGGAGGGAGAAGATTTCACCGCACCAATTCCGCCTCCACCATATAGCGCAGTGGCCCATGGGTGATGGCGTTAAATGGGTAACATGTAGCCAGCACCAGATGAAACCCGGCGGCATGGGCATCAATGCCCGATTGATCCCAATTCACCACGCGCATGTTGCTGGCGCGGTAGGTGAATGATAATCCATCATCACGCGTCACCTCAATCAGGTCACCCACCTTCACATTCTTCAAAAAAGAAAAATGCGTATCGCGATGTGCTGCCATCACCGACGTGCCGCGTTCTCCTGGCCGTGCCGTTTCATTTACCAGAGCGGGCCCAAAGGCCATGGCTTCGCCGGATGCACCTTTGAGCACAATGGCCTCGGCACCAATGCGGTCAATCTTGATACGGGCTATGGGATAGGTGTCGGCCCAGCTCCAGGCTTTCACAGGTTTGCCGGTTATGATCGATTGGGTGAACGCCCGTTCCAGTAACACCTGCGCCAGCTGTGCCTTGGCAAAAATCCAAATCGAATGGCCGAACAATGCCAGCGACGCAATCATGAGCAAGCCCGAGATGATATTCAAAATACCCCGGCGCGAAACGCGCGCCGGAGCCAGAGTTGTGATCATTAAAGTGCTCATGCCAGCACCTTGTTCCGACGGGCAAAGAATTGCAGCAGAAGGGCCAGCATCGCCAGAACAAAACCGATGATTGCCATCAATTCACCATCGGTTGCCCCTTGTGGCAAATTCACTTGGGTTGCTGGAGCAGCAGGCTTTGGTGCATCAAGCTTTGCCAGCTGCAGGAAGTCAGCTTCGGCCTTTTGATCCGTATGTGGAGCAGTTTGCGCTGGAACATCAGCACCAAACACACTCTCCCAGACCCAGCCAGCTGGCAGATTGAGTGGCACATCAGCACGGGTCAGAACATAACCAGGAGGGCGCTTTGGCGAATGATCAACCGCCACCAAGCTTGTTTGGCTTGAAACCAGCTGATGATCCAATGCGGTTTTCAAGACAGCCTTATTGGC
>JAYVXY010000229.1:0-3686 GCA_043784785.1 Aestuariivirga sp.
ATTTCACGCCTTCATGCGCCGTTTGTAACCGACAGCGAAGTTGAAGCGATCGTAAATCATCTCAAGGCGCAAGGGGCGCCTGAATATGTTGAGGCCGTCACTGAAGAGGCCGATGAAGATGAGATGGCAGCTGACGGCGGAGCAATGCTAGGTGCCATGGGGGGATCAGGCGACGAGCTCTATGACCAAGCGGTGGCTGTAGTTTTGCGTGATAAGAAAGTGTCAACAAGTTATGTTCAACGACGCTTGCAAGTGGGTTATAATAAAGCCGCAAGCCTCATTGAGCGCATGGAAAAGGAAGGGCTGATTTCTGCGGCAAATGCCACTGGAAAGCGCGAAATTCTGGTTCCGGGTGATAGTGCTCGGGTTTAGTCTATATCTCGCCGTAAATTGGCCCGCTTGTGCGTCTAGTGGAACATGGACTAAAGCCAACGCCATTGAGTATTACAGATTCGAAAGTTGAAAATGACAAATTATTTAAAGATTATTGGATCAGCCTTGTTATCTGCCCTTTTGCTGGCAACCATACCAATGGCCACGGCCGGAACCAAATATCCGGTTGTTACGCTTAGTGCTGACCAACAAAAATCACTCCAAAAGATCAATAATTTTCTGAATAGTTTTCAGTCTCTCAAAAGTGATTTCACCCAGATCAGCTCAAAAGGACAAACCAGTCAGGGCGTGTTGATGATTAGCAAACCGGGCAAACTTCGTTTTGATTATGCGGCGCCAAACCCCATGTTAATCATAGCCGATGGCAAATGGCTGACAATCAAGAACCGGGCCAAGGAGAAGGGGGATCAATTCCCACTCTCGGCAACACCGCTCCGGCTGGTGGTGTCTCCTCAGGTTGATCTTGCTGCAGAAACCGATGTGATTGGTTACGAGAGCAAAGATGGCATTACCAGTATTTCGCTCGCTGATCGCAAAGGATCGCTTGGTGGCTATATTATTTTAGTATTTGATGAAGAACGCAATCAATTGCAGCAATGGATCGTTGTCGATGGCAAAGACCGGCGCACCACGGTTCAGTTGGCCAATATTGAAACGGGCGGAAAGTTCGATCCTAAGCTGTTCATTGGCAAGATTGATCGCCCAGAAGGCAAGGCAAGTAACTAGTGTGACAAGCCTTGGTCACGCTTACAAAATTCAGGCCTTGCCCAGAGATAAACCCCATGCCATTTGATGGTCATGGGCTTTTCACTTGCAACATGGAATATTAACTCGGTCCGTCTGCGGATCGGTCTGGTTCAACGGCTCTTAATGGAAGCCAAACCTGACATATTATGTTTGCAAGAAACAAAATGCCCGCAAGGACAGTTCCCGTCTGGGCCGTTGCATGATTTGGGCTATACCCACATCGCCGAGTTCGGCCAAAAAGGTTATCATGGCGTGGCCATCGTTTCGCGCATACCATTTCACACCCAGTTTTCACGCGATTTCTGCAACAAAGGTGATTGTCGGCACGTCAGCGTTCGCTTTGAGGGGGAAATGCCGTTTCTGCTCCATAATCTATATGTGCCGGCAGGCGGCGATGAACCGGATCCTGAAATCAATGAGAAATTTGCGCACAAACTGGGCTTTATCGATGAAATGGAAGCTTGGTCAAAGGCCGATGCAATGCCTGAAGGTTATGGCGCTATTGCCGTCGGTGATTTGAATGTAGCACCGCTCGAAAATGATGTCTGGTCGCATAGAGAGCTATTAAAAGTGGTGAGCCATACGCCAGTTGAGGTGGAAGGTTTTGCTCGCATTCAAAAGGCAGGTGGCTGGCAGGATGTGATGCGCAACCATATTCCGGCATCCAAGAAGCTTTATACGTGGTGGAGTTACCGTGCCAAGGATTGGGAATCTTCCGATCGTGGTCGCAGATTGGACCATATTTGGGCGAGCAAAGACATCGCTGAGCAATGCACAGGCATTGAGGTTTTGCGCCATGTCCGCAATTGGCCGCAACCGTCTGACCATGTGCCGGTGATTGCCAACTTCAACTTCAATATCGATTAAAGATCGGAAAATTTACGGGCTTTGTTAAGCAGAACCCGAATGGTTTCGAATTCACGCACCGAGCCCACCAGTTTTTCTGATAGATTGTGTAAAACGACGCGGCCAAATTCAGGATATTCCTGCGCAACCCGCAAAAACAGGTCATGGCCAATGCGCGCCGTTGAAACAACATCAAGGGCCTTGGCCGTGAGAGTGCTTGGATTTCCGCCAATCATTGCCATTTCACCCAAAAGTGCTCCGGGTTCTGCCCGGCCGATACTTTGGCCGAGTCTGTGCAAATCAACACTGCCATTCAAAACAAAAAATGCAGCGCGGGCTTTTTTGCCTTCAGTCAAAATCTCTTCGCCCGCTGAGAATTCTTGCCGTTCGGCGGCAAAGGCCATGATCTGCAAGGGCACAGATTCGCATTCCCTGAAAATGGGGATTTGGCGCAATGTCTCTGCGTCAGCCCTAACGCTCATGTCCGACTAAACCTTTCCCCCAAGCAATTGCCAGCCTTTCAACGAATCAGACATCTCTTTGACTGCGATTGGCAGGTGAAATCAAGGGATCAGCTTATATCCGCCACCCTCAGTGACCAATATTTCGGCGTGGGCCGGATCGCGTTCAATTTTCTGCCGCAACCGGTAGATGTGGGTTTCAAGAGTATGGGTGGAAACGCCCGCATTATACCCCCAGACATCTTGCAGCAGTGTCTCGCGGCTCATGCTTTGCTCACCTGAACGGTAAAGAAATTTTATGATCGATGTTTCTTTTTCGGTCAGCCTGATTTTCTTATTGTCATCACGAATGAGAACCTTGCTGGCTGGCTTAAAGCTGTAAGGTCCGATCTGGAAAATCGCATCTTCGCTATGTTCATGTTGGCGTAAATGTGAGCGAATGCGCGCCAGAAGAACGGCAAAACGAAACGGTTTGGTCACATAGTCATTGGCACCTGAATCAAGCCCCAATATTGTGTCTGAATCCGAGCCCTGTGCTGTAAGCATGACAATAGGCCCCTTAAACCCGTTGCGACGCATGATTTTGCAAGCCTCCCGGCCATCCATATCCGGCAGATTAACGTCAAGAATCACAATGTCAGCATGGTCTTGTTTTAAAGCTTTAACCCCGGCCGTGGCGGTGGCAGCGTCGACAACAACGAATTCGTCATGCAAGCTAAATTGTTCTTTTAAAGTCTCACGAAGCGTATCGTCATCATCAACAATCAGTAATTTCTTGGTAGTGGACATGGACCTAAGATCTCGCAGTTTCAAATTGGGTTGAACTTCATGTTATGATCAATGCCCGAATAGGGCCAAAGCGACAACACAACTCACCGTGAGCAAAATGATAACACATCTTCACATTCGCGCGACTAACCCGTGTTCAAGCAAGGGAACTTTGATCATTGGCACGACCCGCTTTCCATGTCGATTGGGCAAATCCGGGCGCCGATACCGGAAGCGGGAGGGTGATGGCGCCAGCCCCATTGGCACCTGGAAATTGGAACAGCTCAATTATAGGCCGGACCGGGTCTTGCGACCGAGAACTTTGATCAAAACCAGGCCACTTAACGACAGCGATGGCTGGTGCGACGAGCCAAGCCATTTTCTCTATAATCGCCATGTCCAGCTGCCATTTAGCAGTGGCCATGAAAATATGTGGCGGACGGACAATGCTTATGACCTGGTGGTTTCGAC
>JAYVXY010000230.1:0-11695 GCA_043784785.1 Aestuariivirga sp.
TGGCGGAGAGGGGGGGATTCGAACCCCCGATACGCTTGCGCGTATGCCGCATTTCGAGTGCGGTGCGATCGACCACTCTGCCACCTCTCCGGTATAGTCGACTTTTAGTGGATCGCTGATGGGCTAGATAGCGAAGCATAGGCCCCATGCCAACCCCTATTTCCGGTAGTGTATCAGTTTGAAATTTAGCCGCCTTGACAGCCTATCGCATCCGGGTCGGAGTTCCTATATGCTTAGCGGAAAGCATAGGAGTAATCATGCCAACACCTTTCAAGGAATTTGCATTAAAAGAAATTGCACACGCGAAAGAGGTCATTAAGCGGATGGATTCTGGGGAATGGGAAGAGTCTCCAAATGTACGCCGTCAATATTTGGCCAATATCAAAGAACTTGAGCTTCTATTGGGGTCTGGTCATTCATAATGCCACGTGGCCCCAAAGGTGAAAAGCGCCCCGCTGACGTGATTGGCAATGCCGTGAAGGTTATGCGGATTGCAGTGGGTGAAGATTCCGACGTTGCGCCCGAAGATGGCAAGAATAAAGCCGCGCAAGCACTTGGTAAGTTGGGCGGCGTGGCGCGGGCTAAGTCTATGACGGCAGAAGAACGGCATGTGGTTGCGAAAAAAGCAGCTAAAACCAGATGGGTTCGCTCTTAAGATTTTGAATCACTCATTAGTATCTCGTCATATTCACCAAGCGATAAGGCTTCTTCATTGTACTCAATGCCCATCGCTTCAATTTTCAATCGCTTCCTGTACATCCCAAGTTCCATTTTTGCGTGACTTTCTGCTTTGTCTTTTATGTAGTCTTTGTAGCCGTCAAATACTGGATAGTCGTTTAATTTTAGAAGCCTATCAAGTTGTCCGTGAAGTGATTGCATGGTCATTTTTCTTCCTGCTAATGCAGTTGACTCGGCATAAAGCAAGAATTGCTCTGAGAGCAAATGGAGACGATATAGCTCATCCGAACGCAGGTAATTTTTCCCTGTTTGAGCGTCCTCTAAAGTTGGGGTAGTCCCCTTCATCGACTGCAAACCCATATTTCCATCTTTGTGATTGGCTCTGTCCAAAATCAATTTTGAACTGGTCATACGTGTTACTGCATGGTGAAATTTATCTTGGAGCAAGGCATAAAATGATTTTACCTCCTTTGACGAAGGGTCATAGTCAGATGACGAAATCTTAAAGCACTCGCGAACCTTCGCGTAGACTTGCTTCTCGGATGATCTTAATGCCCTAACTTCTGCCGCAAGTCTGTTTAGTTTTTCAGGGGATTCCTTGAGAGCCTTTTCATTGATCACATAACCTTGATCAATGTATGCCTTAAGTATTTGAGAGGCCCACTGCCGAAATTTTGTGGCAACCTTTGAATTGACACGATACCCAACAGAGATGACGACATCTAGGCTGTAAAAAGTTGCGGGCTTGTCGGAAGAAGCAATATTCATTTTTTGAATATTGCTTTCTTCCTGCAGCTCACCTTCTTTGAAAATATTGGAAATATGGCGGGAAATATTCGGCTGTAAAACTCCGAATATATCGGCCATATTTTGTTGTGTGGCCCAAATACGTTGATCCACATCATCGAACCCAATATTTATGGGTTCATGGTCGCCGCCAACGTATTTAACAGAGCCTAATTCGACTGGCTTTGGCGGCTTTTCGGGGCGAGGAGAACTCCACCTCGACCTTGCAGCTAACTTCGCAATTTCTGATTTTCTCTCGGGAGACAGGCTATCAGCCCTAGCTTTACCGCCTATTGCCTTACCCGAAGCGTTTTTCTCATCATTCATGTTGCAAATCCATATTTATACGTGCATAAATAGCACATTAAACATTATTTGCAAGCAAAATGAGAGTTATGCTTGCATTTTACTTGACGTCAAGCATGAAAGTTCATATATTATGAGCATGAACAAGTTGTCCGTCAAAGCTCGTGCCCAAATGTTGAACATGCTATGCGAGGGCGCTTCAATGCGCTCGGTTTCGCGCCTTGCCGATGTGTCGATCAACACAGTGGCAAAGCTTCTGATAGATGCTGGCACGTTCTCTGCAAACTTCCATGATGACAATGTGCGCGGCGTAACCGCAAAGCGCGTGCAGTGCGACGAAATTTGGTCGTTTACCGCAGCAAAGCAAAAAAATGTACCTAACATGAAGGTTCCTGTTGAATGGGCTGGAGACACATGGACATGGACTGGAATTGAGGCCGATACCAAGTTGATTATTTCTTGGCTTGTTGGCGGACGTGACAGCGAATATGCGATAGCCTTCATGGACGATTTGCGCAGCCGCCTTGCTAATCGGGTTCAACTAACAACGGACGGCTACAAAGCCTATTTGCAAGCTGTAGAGGGCGCATTTGGCGGCGATATAGATTACGCCGTGCTTCACAAGGTTTACGGCAATTCGCCTGAAAGCACTAAAGGAAAGTATAGCCCTGCTGAATGTGTTGGCACACAAAAGCTCCGCATTGAAGGTGAGCCAGATGCCAAGCACGTTTCAACTTCCTACATTGAACGCTCTAATCTGACTATGCGGATGCACAATCGCCGCTTCACGCGCCTGACAAATGCATTTAGCAAGAAATTTGAAAGTCATGTTCACATGGTGGCAATCTGGTCAGTCTGGTATAACTGGGTTCGCATTCACAAATCTTTGCGCGTTACCCCTGCTATGGCTGCTAATCTTACAGATACGCTTTGGAGTTGGGAAACTATTGTTGCCAAGATGGACGAAATTGCGCCTAAAGCTGGACGGCCTAAGAATTATAAAAAGCGCGATGATCAAATTTCAAACTGATACACTACCCTATTTCCGTTGCGGTTGACTTGAAAATCCAAACTGCTAATAGGGCGACCATGATTAAGTCTTCGCCAAAACGCACTAAAACCGTTTAAAGCCCCTTCCCCGGTCAACTCCCCGTGGGGGAGGATGGCCCTGATAATGCCCGAAGACAGAATGAAAATTCTCGGGGGGCGGACATAAAGGACAAGATTTCATGGGTTATAAAGTTGCAGTCGTGGGTGCCACCGGCAATGTGGGCCGCGAAATGATGAACATTCTGGCCGAACGCGAATTTCCGGTCGATCAATGCTATGCCATCGCCTCGCGCCGTTCCATGGGCCGGGAAGTGAGTTTTGGCGATAAGATTTTGAAGTGCCAAGATCTTGAGACGTTTGACTTCAGCAAAGTTGATTTCGTGTTGATGTCGGCGGGTTCGGAAGTTTCAAAAATCTGGTCACCGAAAATTGGCGCGCTGGGCCCAATCGTGATCGATAACTCATCGTGCTGGCGTTATGATCAGGAAGTGCCGCTCATTGTCCCGGAAGTGAATGCCCATGTTCTGGAAGAATATATGAAGCGCAAAACCAAGCGCAACATCATCGCCAATCCCAACTGCTCAACCGCACAACTTGTTGTGGCTTTGAAGCCATTGCATGATGTGGCCAAGATCAAGCGCGTTGTGGTTTCGACTTATCAATCGGTTTCTGGCGCTGGCAAGGAAGGCATGGATGAGCTTTGGACCCAGACCAAGGGAATTTTCGTAACCGACCATCCAACACCAAAGAAATTCCCCAAGCAGATCGCTTTCAACGTGATCCCTCACATTGATGTGTTCCTGGATTCGGGCGAGACCAAAGAAGAATGGAAAATGGTGGTGGAGACCAAGAAAATTCTTGACCCCAAAATCAAGCTCACCGCCACTTGTGTGCGCGTGCCGGTATTTGTGGGCCATTCGGAATCGGTGAATATCGAATTTGAATCTCCAATGACGGCTGATGAAGCGCGCGATATTTTGCGCGAAGCACCCGGCTGCATGGTGATCGATAAGCGCGAAGATGGTGGCTATATGACACCGGTTGAAGCGACCGGTGATTACGCCACCTTCATCAGCCGCATCCGCGAAGATTCAACCATTGAGAATGGTTTGAACCTGTGGGTGGTGTCCGACAATTTGCGCAAGGGTGCTGCACTGAACACTGTGCAGATTGCTGAGTGCATCATCAATCGCGGGCTTTTGAAGAAAGCTGCTTAAGCAAATTATGGGGGCAAATCAGCTTTGCCCCCAATGCCGTTTCATGCTGGGTGCTGACGGCAGCTCGCGCGGATAATAGACGCTGGCATTTATATCATCCAATTCGCGCGCAAAGCGGTGGCCGGAATAGACAGCAGCCTGAATGGTTGATGACGACAAACAATCACCAATGCGTTTGATTGTCGGTGGCTTATCAATCGCTTGATGTTCAAGCGCCGCACTGAGCTGCTCATAGAGCTGATCATTGGGCAAGCGCGCCGTCACCGTGATCACATTTGCAGCGGCAACATCGCGGATCACATCATCGAGATTGCTCAAGACCTTCACATGATCGCCATGAAAACCGACGACGCTGCTTTGTGTCACCACATTCACACCCAGCTTGGCCAAGCGTCTGGCAATGATGGTGGCTTCGAGCGTGTTTTCTGTCCATGCTGAAGGCCTGAGTGCTGGCGTAATTAAAGTGGTCGGCAAGCCCGCCTGCACGCAACGTTCAGCGATCACACCGCCGAGATAGAAGTGATCATCATCATAAATCACAACCGGGCCATTTGGCAGATTTCCTGCCATAATGTCGTCAGGCGTAAATATATTGGCGCTATCAAATCCGGCAATGGCTTTGCCATGTTCGCGGCCCACGCCATCGTGCCGCCATTTGGCACCTGTTGCAATGGCCACATGGTTGGCTGCAAATTCCAGAACATCGGGTGCTGCTAATGCACTGTCACGATAGATTTTTACATTGGGCATGGAGGCAATTTGTCCGACGCGCCAATCGCGCACTCTGATCCACTCAGCAAGGCCCGGCAATTTTGCTTCATGCGCCACGCGGCCACCAAGTTCCGTACCAGCTTCGGCTAGGTGCACATCATAACCGCGCCGGCCTGCCGAAAGCGCGGCCTCTAATCCCGCAGGCCCTGCCCCGATGATCAAGACTGACGAGGCTGAGCCTGCCTTGGCAATTTTCTCCGGGTGCCAACCACGTCGCCACTCTTCGCCCATGGTCGGGTTTTGTGTGCAGCGCAGATTGGTCATGGTGAAATCACTGCTCACACACATGTTGCAGCCGATACATTCGCGAATATCTTCGACACGGCCTTCTTCAATTTTTTTCGGCAGAAACGGATCAGCAATGGAAGGTCGCGCCGCGCCAATAAAATCCAGCACGCCGCTGCGAATGAGGCTGACCATCTTGTCGGGCGATGTATAGCGCCCCACACCCACAACCGGCTTGGTCGTGACGGATTTTACAAAGCGAATATAATCTTCCTGAAAGCCTTCCTTTTGGAACCGTGATGTAGCGCTGTCATTGTACCAGCCCGACACATTCACATCCCAAAGATCAGGCAGCTCCGCCATCATCTCGATGACTTCGCGGCCTTCACCAGCACTGGTGATGCCGTCTTCTCCCAGCAATTGATCTACCGCCAAACGCACGGCCACGCCACAAGTGCCGCCCACCGCGTCCTTGGTGTCTTCGATTAACTCGCGCAGCAATCGCGCCCGGTTTTCAAGGCTACCGCCATATTCGTCACTGCGATCATTCATGGCGCGCGATAGAAAATGCATCGGAATGCCAAGATCATGTGCGGCATAAACGTAAACCACATCAAAGCCTGCACGCTTTGATCTGAGGGCGGCTTCACGGTGCCAGCGGCGCAATTCTTTTATATCGGCCTTATCCATGCGCCGCGCCTGCACTGGTGTATAAGAGGTGATCGGACGATGGGATGGGCCGATCGGCACTTCGCGTGAACCCAGATTTGCTGATGATGGCCCATGATGCATAATTTCAATGGCGGCCAGCGAGCCATGATAATGCACAGCGTCGGCCATCAAGGCCAAGGCCGGAATGTCCTCATCACTCCAAAGTCTGCCCTCATGGTATGGCGAACAATCACCGGATGGATGAATTTCAACTTCTTCGGTGGTAACAACCGCCCAGCCCCCTTCGGCCTTGATGCCGCGCATTTCTGCCAAGGCTTGCGGCTGTGTCCAGCCATAGCCATTGCAATGGGCCACTTGGAAAAATCGGTTGCGCGCCGTCACCGGGCCGATTTTTAACGGTTCAAACAAAATATCATATCTTGGGTCACGCGCCATGGTCAGCTTTCTGGTTGTCAGTGCTTAAGCATGGCACAATGGCTTGGCCGTTTCCCATAAAAAAAGGTGGAACCAGAGGCTCCACCTTCAACGCCTGGGAGGACATTGTTTTATGATTTTGGCAACAGCACCTTATTGATCACATGGATCACGCCGTTTGATTGCTTTACGTCAGCAATGGTCACTTTCGCCACGCCGCCGGTTTCATCGGTCACGGTCACATTCTTGCCATCGACTTTAAAGGTCAGCATACAGCCGCCAACGGTTTTCACTGTGTGCGAACCGCCATCAGCCTTCACCATGCTCATTACGGCCTTGGCCATGACATCGCCGGCCACAACATGGCAGGTGAGGATCTTAACCAGTGTTGCCTTGGCTTCTGGCTTCAGCAAACCTTCAACGGTTCCGGCTGGAAGTGCGGCGAAAGCTTCATTGGTTGGTGCAAAAACCGTGAATGGGCCTTTGCCCGAAAGTGTTTCAACCAGGCCTGCGGCTTTCACAGCAGCAACCAGTGTGGTGTGATCTTTCGAGTTAAGTGCATTTTGAATGATGTTCTTCGATGGGAACATGGCGGCGCCGCCAACCATCGGATTTTTTGCAAAAGCTGCGCTGCCGCTGAGGCCAACAACGAGCGATAAAGCGATAAGTGATGTCTTGAGCATAATAATCTCCTTTAAATGAGTTTTTGAAGTTGGGTTTGAATTCAAGAGTTGGGCAGGCCGCACAGGCAACCTGCCCCGACGCAGTTCAATTACATCTTCGGCAAGAGAACCTTGTCGATGACGTGGATCACGCCGTTGGATTGGGCAACGTCGGCGATGGTCACATTGGCAACGCCGCCGGCTTCGTCGGTCACGGTCACCTTGTCGCCATCCACCTTCAGTGTCAGTTCGCAACCGCCAACCGTCTTAACCTTGTGCATGCCACCATCGGCCTTCACCATGCCCATCACATCAGCAGCCATCGCCTTGGCGCCAATAACATGGCAGGTCAGAATCTTGGTGAGGGTTGCCTTGTTTTCTGGCTTCAGCAAATTATCAACGGTGCCTGCTGGCAGCGCTGCAAAAGCTTCATTGGTTGGGGCAAACACGGTGAATGGGCCAGCGCCCTTTAATGTATCAGCCAAACCTGCCGCCACAACAGCAGCCACCAGCGTGGTGTGATCCTTCGAGTTCATGGCATTTTCGACAATGTTCTTGGCGGGGAACATTTCTGATCCACCTACCATTGGGTTGGCAGCAAAAGCAGCTGTTGAGATAAGGCCAAGCAAAGCTGCGGCAATAAGGGTCTTGCGCATAATCGTCTCCCGATTTTAAAATTGTGATCACGCTCTATTGCGCGATCTGTGAGTTGTTACGGGAGGTGCGGGCTGATGGTTTGGTTTGGATTATTCACGAAGCAGGGCACCGCATTCACGAAACCGTGAGCAGCATTCAGGCCGCACTGTCGCTCCAGCTTGCAAGACCCAGAACCGAGCCAACTTTTCCCTGCTGCAAAACGGCAAAGCAGCTTTTGCAATCAGCCGACATAATACCCTTGCGTGGCAATTTGAGGGTTGTTGCTGTGCCGTTCCACATGCCGGCCGGCACCAGTTTGCGCACCACATTATGATAGGTGATGGATGAACCGGAATTTTCCCCACGCTCAATCTTAACATTCACATCAGGCGCCACCGCCATTACCCACACCGTCGCCTCGGCAATGGCCGAACCTTCACCAAGCTCGACAATCAACTCTGTTGCATTGGCTTTGAGCACCAGCGGAACCTTGCCTTTGGCGGTTCGCGCCTCGGCAATAACGTTTTCAACGGCCGATCGGTTGCTGCCCACAACATGGGCTTTTCCGTCGATAATCATCTGCGGTGTATAAACATCATTGTCGCCGCGCGCATGGGCATAATCCATCTGGCGCTGGGTATATTCCGGCTTGGCCAAGGTATCGCGCCAGCCAAGATAATCCCAGTAATCGACATTGAACGACATCACATTAATATCAGGCATCGTCTTCAACATCCCGGCCAATTTATCAGCGGGCGGGCAGGACGAGCAGCCTTGGCTGGTAAACAGCTCGACCAGAACGGGCGTTTCAGCAGCGCGCACTTGTGTTGCAATGAAAGGCGCCACAAGCGAGGTTACGCCAAGTGACAGCGCCCGACGGCGGGTGAGTGATGCAATGTTTTTCATGGCTCTAATATGAGCGATGATTTCAACACCTGCCAATCACCTTTGGGTGAAAGAAACCATATCCCACCCCTGAAATAGGGGAAGGATGATTGTGCGATTTCTATCCCGCCTTGGCCAAATTGCGCAGCACATATTGCAAGATGCCGCCGTTTTTGAAGTAGTCGATTTCTTCCAGCGTATCGATGCGACAGAGGACTTGGGCGGATGTTGTTGAACCATCAGCACGCTTGATGTTCACCGTCATCATGGCGCGTGGCTTCAATCCATCGGCAATGCCATCGATTGAAATTTTCTCATCACCTGTTAGACCCAAACTCTGCCAGCTTTCGCCCTCTTTGAACTGCAGTGGCAAAACGCCCATGCCGACCAGATTTGAGCGGTGGATGCGCTCAAAGCTTTGGGCAATCACAGCGCGAATGCCCAACAGGTTGGTGCCCTTGGCGGCCCAATCGCGTGATGAGCCATTGCCATATTCAACACCGGCGAACACTACCAGCGGCGTGCCCTCGGCTTGATATTTCATTGCGGCATCATAAATCGGCATTTCGGTGCGATCAGGTTGGTGCAGCGTAAGGCCGCCCTCCTTCACATTGCCTTGTGAGCCTTCGCGCACCATATAATTTTTGATGCGGATGTTGGCAAAGGTGCCGCGCATCATCACTTCATGGTTGCCGCGCCGCGTTCCATATTGGTTGAAGTCAGCAAAGGCTACGCCATTGGCGGTGAGATATTTACCAGCAGGCGAGGCCGCCTTGATCGAACCTGCGGGCGAGATGTGATCGGTGGTGATCTTGTCGCCGAACAGGCCCAGAACACGCGCACTGCCGATGTTTGTGACTGGCTTTGGAGTTGAAGTCATGCCAACGAAGTATGGTGGGTTTTGCACATAGGTGCTCTTGTTATCCCAGGCATAGGTTTCGCCCTTTGTGGTGGCAACGGCGCGCCAATTTTTATCGCCCTTGAACACATCGGCATAACGCGATTTGAACATCGAGGATTTGACGTTCTTGTTGATGAAGGCTTCGATCTCTTTGTTCGAGGGCCAGATGTCTTTGAGAAAAACCGGCTTGCCCTTTTTGTCGTGGCCAAGTGGCTGCGTGGTCAAATCAATCTGTGTGGAACCAGCCAGCGCATAGGCCACCACCAATGGTGGCGAAGCGAGATAGGCGGCCTGCACATCAGGGCTCACGCGGCCTTCAAAATTGCGGTTGCCTGAGAGCACGGCCGAAGCCACGATGCCATTGTCATTGATGGCTTTGGAAATTGCTGGATCGAGTGGGCCGGAGTTGCCGATGCAGGTGGTGCAGCCATAACCCACAAGATTGAAACCAATCTTGTCGAGATCCTTCTGCAAACCAGCCTTGTTCATATATTCGCTGACGACCTGGCTGCCTGGCGCGAACGAGGTCTTGACCCATGGCTTTGAGGTGAGGCCCAGCGCTGCGGCCTTACGCGCCAGAAGGCCCGCACCGATCAGCACTGAGGGGTTCGAGGTGTTGGTGCAAGAGGTGATTGCGGCAATCACCACATCGCCATGGCCCAAATCAAAGTTCTTGCCCTCCACCTTCACACGTTTGGCCTGTTCGCCAGTTTTGGCAAAGCCAGCCTTGTCCTTTGGTGCATCGAGAGCCGATTGGAAACCTGACTTGATATCGCCCAGCGGAACGAATTTTTCAGGGCGGTTGGGGCCAGCCATGGCGGGCACAACGCTTGAGAGATCAAGCTCCAAAGTATCGGTGAATTGCGGATCAGCCGCCTTGGTGTTGAACAAGCCTTGCGCCTTGCAATATTTTTCCACCAGAGCCACGCGGCTATTCTTGCGGCCTGTGAGTTTCAGATAATCAAGTGTCACGCCATCAACTGGGAAGAAGCCGCATGTTGCGCCATATTCCGGCGCCATATTGGCAATGGTGGCACGATCAGCCAGTGTAAGGTGCTTCAGGCCTTCGCCATAGAATTCCACAAACTTATTGACCACGCCCTTCTTGCGCAGCATTTGCGTGACCAGCAGAACAAGATCTGTTGCCGTCACACCTTCCTTCAACTTGCCTGTCACTTTGAAGCCGATCACCTCTGGCAGCAGCATGGATTGTGGTTGGCCCAGCATCGCAGCTTCCGCCTCAATGCCGCCCACGCCCCAGCCCAAAACGCCAAGGCCATTCACCATGGTGGTATGGCTATCAGTGCCCACCAATGTGTCAGGGTAAGCCACTTCAATTGTGGTTTTCTTCTTGCCCTTCACAACAGTCTCACTGCGCGTCCACACCGTTTGCGCCAGATATTCCAAATTCACCTGATGGCAGATGCCTGTGCCCGGAGGCACAACGCGGAAATTCTCAAACGCGCCCTGGCCCCATTTCAAAAACTTATAGCGTTCTTCATTTTGCTCATATTCGCGCTTCACATTGGCGCCAAAGGCTTTGGCGTTGCCGAAATTATCAACCACAACGGAATGGTCGATGACCAGATCAACCGGAACCAGAGGGTTGATCTGCTGAGCCTTGCCGCCCAGCTGCTTCATGCCATCGCGCATGGCGGCCAGATCAACCACGGCTGGAACGCCGGTAAAATCCTGCATCAACACACGCGCTGGGCGGAAAGCGATTTCGGCTTCGGTCTTGCCCTTATTGCCCAACCATTTGGCAACGGCTTCGATGCTTTGCTTGGTCACCGTGCGGCCATCTTCAAAGCGCAGCAGGTTTTCCAACACCACCTTTAATGAAAAAGGCAAATCAGAAATGCCCTTCAGCCCGTTCTTTTCCGCCGCTTTCAAGCTGAAATAAGTATAGGTCTTTGCGCCAACCTTGAGAGTTTTGCGGGATTTGAAGCTATCGAGGGACATGAGCGCACCTTCTGACGAAATGGGATGCACCCGCTATAGCCAATGTTGCAACGCAACACTAGAGACAATGGATAATTTTAATCTGAAACAGGAGGGATTTAAACTGCCGTCACGCGCATGATACGGCCAGAGGAAACAGCCACGGCGATTTCATACAGCCTGCCCTGCCTGACACCAGAAAAATAATAGTTCACACCAGCTTTTCCCAATGGCTGAATATTACGAAAACCTGCGCGGCTCACAGTGATTTCAGCAGCCCCTTGCGTGTAAGTGCTGGTGGAAAGCCTTTGCTGTGGCAACGCTTGGCGAATAATGGTGACAGCCACATGCACGCCACTCGAAGACGTGTCTGCCAATGCCAATTGGGGCACTAATAAAACGAAAAGAAGCAAAATCCGCAGCAAACTGTCTCTCCCTGATACAGAGAATTAACCTTTGCTTAAAGCTTTGCAAGTGCGGGGCCGTGATTAGGCTCTACCGTCATCAACGGTTGCGGACGGTTTGAACGCTTGTTCTTCATAATGAATCGT
>JAYVXY010000231.1:0-11694 GCA_043784785.1 Aestuariivirga sp.
ACCGGACTGCTCGACGCTTATAAATCCTTGAAAGAAGCGCTGGTTCATGGCGGCATTGCCAATAAAGTGAAAGTCAATCTGGATTGGATTGAATCTGAAGTGTTCGAGAACGAAGACCCAGCCCCTTATCTTGAAGGCGTGCACGGTATTCTGGTTCCGGGCGGGTTTGGCGAGCGTGGTTCAGAAGGCAAAATTCAGGCCGCAAAATTTGCGCGCACCCACAATGTGCCCTATTTTGGCATTTGCTTTGGCATGCAAATGGCCTGCATTGAGGCTGCACGCAACCTGTGCCACATCGAAAATGCAAGCTCTACTGAGTTTGGTGACACACAAGAACCCGTGGTCGGCACCATGACCGAATGGATGAAGGGCAATGAGCTTGAAATCCGCAAACAGGGTGGCGATCTGGGTGGCACCATGCGCCTTGGCGCGTTTGATGCAACTTTACAAAAGGGCAGCCATATCGCCGAAATCTATGGCGATACGCATATCTCAGAGCGCCACCGCCACCGCTATGAAGTCAACACCGCATACCGCGCTGTTCTCGAAAAAGCCGGCCTGAAATTCGCAGGCATGTCGCCTGACGGGTTGTTGCCAGAAACTGTGGAATACCCTGATCATCCTTGGTTTATTGGGGTGCAGTATCATCCGGAACTGAAATCAAAGCCCTTTGCGCCGCATCCGCTGTTTTCATCATTCATCGAAGCGGCCATCGTGCAAAGTCGGTTGGTTTAGTTATGGGCTTGGGCCCCATCATAAGGGCCTTCGTCATCGCATTTGCGATGATGCTTTGCACTGTTCAAGCCCACGCCTTTGACGAAACAGCATTGGCCGCTGCCGAAAGTGATGCTGTTTCGATGCGCGCGGATTTGGAACGCGTTGTAAGTGTCATTGGGCAAGCCGAAGTCACTGACGATCAACTGGCTACGCAACGTGGCATTCTGGAAAAATTGCGGCTTAATGCCGTGGCACAAGTCGATGTGTTGAATGCGCCCGGCAAAGATGTCGGACAACAGCTTAGCCAACTCGGCCCAGCGCCTGAAAAAGGTGCAACAGAGGCGGTTGCCATTGCGGCACAACGCCAAACGCTGGCCCAAACTGCTGCACGCATTTCTGCGGCGCAAAAGCAATTTGGCTTGTTGAGTCTCGAAGCAGAACAGACGACGGCGAAAATATCTGCTTTGCAGCGCGCCCAGTTTTTTCAACGTGTATTCAGACCAGACGTATCAATTTTTAACCCCCAATTATGGTCGGAGGCGGCGGCTGGCGCTGGTCTTTTGCAATCAAGACTATCGAATGTCCTGTCGTTTTGGTGGCAAAATCTCGGGCCCAACGTGCAATGGACAGCGCTTTTGCTGTTTCCTGGCGTATTTCTAGCACTTGCAATTTTCTACCGCGTGTTCAAGCGCATGGTTGGCAAATGGCTGGGGCTTGCAATTCATGATGAACGAACACCCTCGCCACTGCGACGGCTTTGGCGTGTTGTTGGTGGGCTTATTGTCGTTGCCGCAGTGCTGCTGCTGTTCAATACACTGTTGACCGCCAGCATTGGATTTGCAGGTCTTTCAACGCCTCGGTTTGATCTTTTGGTGTCGGCCTTCATTGGCATATTATCACCAGTCATCTTTCAAACGGCTGTGGCCTATTTTATTTGCGCACCGGGCAATCCGCAGTATCGCCTCGTCGCTGTTGACGGGACAGCAGCCCGCACGATAACGGCCTTTGTGGCCCTCAGCGCCCTGATGCAGAGTTTTACAACTCAGCTTTCAACACTTGCCGATCAACTCTTGTTGCCACTCAGCCTCGTTGCAGGCCAATCAGCTGTGGCATCGGCATCGTTGGTTATCCTTGTTGGTCTGCTATTGCTGGCCCTCAAACGCCAATCCTATAACGTTCCCGAAGATGTTCCAGAACCCCATTATTTGACATGGTTCGTGAAATTTTTTCCGCTTTTGTGGTTTCTGTTGATCGTTGCAATCGCTGGGCTTTGTTTTGGTTATCTTGCGTTATCTTATTTCATCACTGGCAAGTTGCTGGATACGGTTCTTGTCGTGGTCTTGATGGGGATAGTCCATCATTTCATCGACGCTTTTGTTGAATCCCTACAAATTCCCGATTCCAGATTGGGTGGCAAATTGCGCGCGCTTACAAACTTCACCGATTTGGGCATTGCAAGACTTTCGCTGATCATCCGTACACTCTCCGATGTTTTGGTTGTCATCCTGGGTATTCCTTGGCTTTTTGCCTTATGGACGCTGACATGGATCGATTTTAGATCCCTTATCAGCAACACACTGATTGGTGTGCGGTTTGGTAATTTCTACATCTCGCCAGTCAACATTCTCAGCATTTTTGGCGTGTTCATTGTTGGCATATTGGTCACCCGTTTTATCACCGGCTGGTTTGATCAGCGTGTGTTGACGCAAACCCGATTAAACAAAGGAGTTCAGAATTCGGTAAAAACTGGTGCTAATTATTTTGGCTATATTCTGGCAGCGGCAATTGCTCTGAGTGCGGCTGGATTTGATTTCTCAAGGTTTACCATTATCGCAGGTGCCCTTGGCGTTGGCATTGGCTTTGGTTTGCAATCGATCGTCAATAATTTTGTCTCCGGCCTCATATTGCTGGCGGAACGTCCGGTTCGTGTTGGTGATTGGGTTGTTGTTGCCGCGGGCGAGGGCATCGTCAAAAATATCAATGTGCGCTCAACCGAGATTGAGACTTTTGATAATTGCACCATCATCGTACCTAACTCCTATTTGATCACCGAGGCCGTGCGCAATTGGACTCACCGTGACACCATTGGAAGGTTTTTGGTTGCTGTGGGAGTGAAACACGGCAGTGATGCCGAGCAAATAGTGAAGTTACTCACCGAGGTTGTGCAAGCCCATTCCAAAGTATTGCGTTATCCACCAGCCATCGTGCAACTGGCGCGCTTTTCTCCATTGACCATGGACTTTGAAATTCGGGGTCATGTTGCCGATGTTTTCGAAGCCTATCAAGTTGCGAGTGATTTGCGCATTGCGGTGTCGAAAAAATTTGCTGCGGCGGGCATTGTTATTCCGACTTATCTGGATATGCAGCATCAGAAATGAAAATGGACGAAATAAACAAGGCCGCAGCGGTTTTTGCAGATTTCAACGCTCTCTCTGGGTTGGAATTCTTGCGCAAACAAATGCAGACCAGTGATCAATCGCCGATGGCACGGATCATGGGCATGAAAATTGTTTCGGTCGAAGCTGGTGTTGTTAAGATTGAAGCCACACCCTCAGAGCGCTTCTATAATCCGATGATGCGCGTGCATGGTGGATTTGCCGCCACTTTAATTGACTCGTGCATGGGGTCAGCGGTGTTGTCAAAACTGCCCGCAGCAACGGGTGTCGGCACCATTGTTTTGAATGTAAATTATGTGGGCAAAATTGATGCCGCAACGGGCGTTGTCACAGCCACTGGCACGGTGCTGCATGCGGGCCGGAACATGCTCACTGCTGAAGCGAGATTAACTGATGCCAAAGGCAGGCTTCTTGCTCACGGTACCGGAACGTTTTTGATCTACCCAAAACCTGATTAACTCAGGTCTCATTCACGACGGTTGCCAGTTGTCTTTCGCGCAAGAATATATAGAACCCAGATCCAATAATCAGCGCTGCGCCCAACATGGTTGTTAATGTTGGCACATCCCGCCAAATCGCAAAGCCGAAAATTGTTGCCCACACCAATGCGCTATAAGAAAATGGCGCAACAACGGAAGCCGGGGCGGCTTGGAATGCTTTGATTAAACATAAGTGTCCAACACATCCAGCCACACCACAAATCACCAATACGCCCCATCCCTGTAGATCTGGAGTACTCCAGTGGAACGGCAATTGTGTGCTCATTACAACGGAACCAACCAGTGCGGTATAGAGCAATGTCGTAAGCGGCGCTTCATGGCGCATGCTGCGCGTGGCAATTTGATAAGAGGCATTTGCCAATGCTGCCCCCAACAGAAACAAGACGCCGACATTCAATCCCGATAATCCGGTTTCCCAAATGCGGATCACGATCAATGCACCGACAAAGCCAACACAAATACTGCTCCACCTGCGCCAACCCACATGCTCCCCCAAAATCGCGCTTGACAGAAAAGTCACCATGATCGGGCTCATGAACATGATCACCGTGCCTGTCGATAATGGAACGGTGGAGATGCCCGCGCCAAACAGAGTGGTGGTTGTCATCAGCAAGGCAGATCGTATCAGCTGCATTTTCAAGGATTGTGGCTGCAGCAAGTTTAGAATATTCCGGCCACAGACAATCATCGAAGCCAGCATGGCGAAGAAAAATCGCGCCCACGTCACCTCAACCAATGAATAGCTCTGCAAAGAATATTTCATCGTTGCATCGAGCGTGATGAAACACACCATGGTCGCCAGCATCCATAGAATGCCAGCAGTGCGATTTTCGGTAAAACCCATTCTCAGCCCAGCAGTGGAAATTCGGGTGCGTTCATGACATCGCCGTGTTTTAGCGTTACACCACGGAATGGCGGTGATGTGATAACGCCTTCACGCCGTGCGAAACGTACGTCATCGCCAATCAACCTGAGAGAAAAGGCTCGCCTTTGGGCTGTTGCACTGCCATTGGCCGGTGCGCCGTGTAATGTTTTGTAGTTGAAGGCAACCACATCGCCCGGCTTCAAGTCCCAACCCAAAATCTGATAGTTGCTCCGATTGCCATTGATGTCGGGCACAGGTTCAAGCCCGTCATTTTCATTTAGCGGTGTTTTATTGAAACGTTCTGGCCTGAAATATTTGCCCCATTTGTGTGAGCCGCCAACAAATTCCAATGTGCGTTCGAGCGGCACATCGTCAAGCGGGACCCACAAACTCACAGTCTGGTTGCCATCGACACAATAATAGGGTTGGTCTTGGTGCCAGGGGGTGGCCACATCAGCGCTGGCTTCCTTCACCAACACATGCTCGTGAAACAGCCGCGCTGATTGGCTGGCCATCAATTGTCGGCCAATTGCCGCAGCGGATGAATTGAAAATAAAGTCACGATATTCCGGAATACGGTCCCAATTGCAGTAATCACCAAAGAACCGACCAGCACCATTTGTGCCTGTATAAATTTTAACATCGGCACTGGGTTCAGCCATGTTACGCGCAATGCCGCTGCGCAAAACCTCAACCCAATCCTTGAACGCGCCACGGATCACACATGCGCCATCACGGTTAAAGGCTGCAATGGTCTCGGCATCTATCTTGATTTCAGTCATAACAATTTTCCTTGTAACTCATCTTCGATATGCACGCGAATAATCGCTTCAAAATCTTTATCGGCCTTGAAACCCAAAGATATAGCGCGACGGGCATCAAACCGTTCAGGCCAACCGTTGACAATTTTCATGACAGTTTCATCGGCCATCCGTTTGATCAGTTTGGTTCGCTGAGCACCACCAACATGGGCCAGTGCTGCAATTTGTTCGGCAACCGTGCATGAAATGCCTGGCATCGTCAAAGTGCGCCTTGCGCCAAGTAGTTTCAGATCAAGCTCTGCTGCATGAACCAACATCGCAACAGCCGCGCGCGGTGAAGCATGCCAATGCCGCACAGAATCAGGCACGGGCAAAATCGCCTCAAGGCCCACCAATGGTTCGCGTATGATATTGGAGAAGAAGCCCGAGGCCGCCTTGTTAGGTTTCCCGGGCCGCACGCAAACAGTTGGCATGCGCAGCGAAAGCCCATCGCAAAAACCGCGCCTCGAATAATCTGATATGAGTAATTCGCAGATTGCCTTCTGAGCGCCATAACTGGTCAGCGGGGTTGTGAAATATTCATCACCAATCGACTCAGGGAAAGGTGCGCCAAAAACTGCGATTGATGATGTGAAGATGAATTTGGGTTGATAACCACCACCGGTTTTTCTGATGGCTTCGAGCAAATGGCGCGTTCCATCGAGGTTGATGGCATAACCCTTTTCGAAATCAGCTTCAGCCTCACCAGAAACCACAGCTGCGAGATGGAAAATGAAATCAGGCTTTTCCGCAATCAATTGCACTGCTTCTGTTGCCTGTGAAATATCGCCCATCAAAGTCGAAATCTCAAAACCACTGACTGGTGGGGCAGGGGGCAAAACCACATCATGACGCGTTATTTTATCAATTGGAATGCCGCCGAGTTGGCCGGCGCGTGCAAGATGCTGCACCAGCTTTCCACCCAACATGCCACCGGCCCCGATTACCAGAATATGCATGAATTCCCCTTTCGCAAAACCATGGGGTAACGTAACGCTTGAAAACTGTCTAGGCCGTTAACCCATAAATCTGCCACGGGAGCGCCTGGCCAGAGTCCACTATGCACCAATAGCGACCAAATTCCGCGGCGCAACGAAATGACGCGATGGGCCACAAGGGCCCCCCAACATCTAGGCCACAGCCGAAATTACATGTGCCTGAATCTTGGCAGCAACTTCGCCGCTGCCATGCCTGTCGGCAATCACGGATGCGACGTAGTCGGTTACAGATTCCAGTTTCCCCGCATCTCTGGCCTCGATTTCGTTGCGAAGAGGAGTTCCCTGACAATAAGCGACGGCAGGAATGCGCGGAGAGGATGCGTGGCTTTGTTCGGCTCTCGTGTCAATTACCACATGGGAGAAACCTGCGTCCTCTAGCTCACTACGGATCAGTGCCGTATCGTGGTAACCGTGCGGCGTGCGTGCCAGAAAGCGCGGCGGATCGTTCGGAAAAATCTTTGCGAGAGCATTCGTCACATCATTTGCAAAAACGTTTTCCTCGATGCGATCCCATACGTTGAATAAAAAATGTCCACCGGGCTTCAGAACTCGCCTTGCTTCGCGGTAGCCAGATGTGCGATCGGGAAAAAACATCGCGCCGAATTGGCAACAAACCAGATCAAAACTCGCGTTTTCAAACGGCAACGCCAGAGCATTCGCTTGGCGCCAGTTGATCCGAGTGTCGGGAGGTTGCCTTGATGCGGCATAGTCGACCATCGCTTGGTTGAGGTCGGTTACGATATAATTTGCGCCCGGGCGCAGCTTTGGCGCCAAGGCGCGTGTGACAACCCCGCTGCCCGCGGCAGTTTCCAAAACGGCGATTGGCGATAAAGACGCTGCTCGTTGTGCAATATCTGCGGCGTATGGCTCGAAAATCAACGGCACCATATAACGGTCGTAGTTTTCCGGAATTGATCCGGCGAACAATTTGTCAGTTTCCAACATTGCTTATCTCCTCTCCCGGCCCCTTTTTTGGCTCGCAAGGCTAACACATACTCGCAAGACTAGTACATTATTGTCCGCGTTGGGTACACTCAGCTTGGCTATTTGTCACAAAGAGAATCATCTTGCGCGATATTGCGCGGATGAAAACCGACAATGTTAGCAATAATCTTTACTAATCAACAACTTACGGTCGTTAATGATTATTAACGGGATTTTGTGTTAACCATGTTGAAGGGGACTATGGTGGGAGACGGGGCCTTGATACCGCAAGAAGAAAAGCATCCAGCCGATGAGATCGGAAAAGCTTTATCGCGTGCTGGTGGTATTTTGTCATCACTCACAAATTGTTACGAAAAATCTGAAACAGATTTTCAAATCAGCATGAATTTTATATTCGAAGCCATGACGGCTGTTGAAAAATTAGTCATCCAAGCGTCTGCTGACCTCACGCGACTATATGATGCCTATGACCTTTCGAAACTGGTTCTGCCTCTGGCCACTGAGGAAACTCCGTTGAATGGTGAAGCGGGGCAAGAAGAAAATGTTCCGATGGATTTTGAAATCGATTCCGATGAAGAACAATCGCATGAGCGGCCTTACCGAAGATTTTTTCCACCAACGGAACAAGTAACTGAGCTTGCGACGCGTATTGATCAGATACTTGAGACGATGCCTGTCACACCCAAGTCGATCGCCGCGGAAGAATTGCTCGACAAGCCGGCACAGACCTACAATGAGTTGTTTGATAAATTAACGGCGATGGTCGATGCTGCTGCCGATCGGGCGCCCCAATCGCCAGGTAGTGACCAATCGCTTCTGCCAGTTCTCGAAACCTTGCGCGCCGACATGAATCGCTTCCGGACGGTTGCCTGATCTTGTTAGCCTAACTTTTATAGGATGGATCCGTTCCATCCAGCAGGCTTTTCATTTCCTCAAAATGCGCAACGAATTGCTCTCTGTCTGCTTCCCATTCCTGGGCGGTTTTCTCAGCTACTGCGGGTGACATTTCATGCAGTTTTTGGCCGGTCTGGTAAGCCAGTACCAAATTGCGGCAAGATCGTTCGAGATAGTAGGTTAGGTCAAAAGCTTCGGCCACACTTGGCGCACAGATCAAAACTCCGTGATTTCCCATCATCATAATGGATTTGTTGCCCAGAAGCCGGGCCAGCCGGTCGCCTTCTTCGGTGCTGTTGGCCATGCCGCCATAGCCCATGTCGACTGCAACACGATTGAAAAATCGGGCCGTGTTCTGATCAATCGGCTTTATTTCGGGGTCAGCCAGAGAGGCAATGGCGGTTGCATAAGGCGGATGAAGATGAATGATGCAGCGGGCTTGGGGAAGGGCGGCATGAAGTCTGCCATGGAGGCACCAGGCCGTCAAATCAGGTGCATTGGGACGATTCATCGTGTTCTCATCGTCACTATCCAGCAATAAAAGCTCGGACGCCTTTATTTTTGAAAAATGATGCCAGCGTGGATTCATCAAGAATTTCTTGCCATCTTTCGACACCGCCAAGCTGAAATGATTGGCGACCGCTTCATGCCAGTCGTTTTTTGCGGCCAGCCTAAATGCTGCCGCAAGATCAACACGCATTTGCCATTCGCTGGCGTCAGAAGTCTTTTGCGACTTGAAGCTGGTCACGTTGCTCACATGCATTCTCCCTTGGAATTGGGGATATGCTATAGTAAGCGGACATCGGCGACAACCGCTTCTAAGTTAAAAGCAAATATCCAAGCAGGATGAGGGATGTAATGTTTAGAAAAACATTGATAGTATTAGGATCACTTTTGTTGTCATCGCAACTTGCACTTGCCGATGGGCCAAACCCAGATGGTGTCTGGCGTTTGAACACCGGTCGGGTAACGGTCAAAGTAGCCCATTGCGGCAACAATATTTGTGCCAACATTGTTGCACTCGCCAAACCCAATTATCCCGATGGAACACCGTTGCTCGATGCGCTGAATCCAAACAAGGCGCTGCGCAAGCGTCCGGTCATGGGCCTTCCCGTGATCAGTGGCATGGTACAAACCGGGCCAAATACCTATAAAGGCTATATTTATAACGCCGATGATGGTGGCTCTTATCGCGCCACGGCAACAGTTACGGCAGAAAATATGAAGCTCAAAGGTTGCTGGATCGTATTTTGTCGAGATTCAGATTTTGTGCGTGTGAAATAAAAGCCCGCAAGAAATGCGGCAAGACCAACAAAGGAATGGGATGTCTGTTGTGTTAAGACAAGTCTTGGCAATTGTAATCACGCTGCTTGGTGGCAGCGTGATCATGGCCGTAGACGTCATGGCCGCAGATAGTGGTCTTGAAAAGCTCCCCTTTGTCAAAAAAATGCAACTGGCGAAAGCCGGTGATCCAGACGCCAAAATGGCCGTGGCCGAAGCGTTGGAGAATGGGGTTGACACTAAGCCTGATGCTGGCAAAGCCGCGCGCTGGTACCGCGAAGCGGCATTGACCGGCAATTATGAGGCCCAATTTCGCCTCGCGAAACTGGTTGATAAGGGTGCCCCCGGGCTAAAAGCTGATAAGGCCACGGCTGTCAAACTTTTGCAATCTGCGGCAAAGCACGGTCATGCGGCTTCCGAAAATTTATTGGGCCAAATGCTGCAAAATGGCGATGGCATGCCGAAAGACGAGAAGGCGGCGGTCGAATGGTACCACAAGGCATCTGATCAGAAACTTCCCGTCGCTCAAAATAATCTCGGGGTTATGATGCTGAAGGGGTTGGGCGTTGATCGTAATCTCGACGAGGCCTTTAAGCTGTTTGAACAGGCCGCCGAGGGTGGTGATGGTTGGGCCATGAATAATTTGGGTGGCATGTTTGAAATGGGTTGGGGCACCCAAAAAGATTTGGAAAAAGCCAAGACTTTTTATCAAAAAGCCTCCGAAAAAGGTATTGAAATTTCTGCCAAGAACTTGTTACGTTTGGCTAATATTACGTCTGCTCCGGCGCCAGCCAGCACAACGGCAGCTCCGCCCAAGCCTTAGTTTTACCAATTGCTAACTAAGTAATTTGACTCAAATTTTATGTAATCGCTGCAAAATCAACCACTGTGGCATGTTTGCCAGGTGGAGTAGCGTATGCGTGTTTCATTCTCATCTGTTTTGATCGCGTCGATTTGCGCAATCTCTCTGACGGGTTGTTCCAGCTATCACACAAGGCATCACGGATGGAAATCAGCCAGCCTTGATCCGTTTGCAGGCACTGGCAGCCCTTATTATCACGGTCGTGGCCCCATCCCATTTGGCGGTGGCAAATATCAAGTGGGTAATCCCTATCAGGTTGCCGGCCGCACCTTCACCCCACACGAACAACCAGGCTATGACAAAACCGGTATTGCCTCTTGGTATGGTGAAGCTTTTCACAAACGCAAGACTTCGAATGGCGAGTGGTTTGACATGAACACGCTAACTGCTGCGCATGCCACATTGCCGTTGCCAAGTTATGCCTTGGTCACCAATCTCGATAATGGCCGCAAAGTCATTGTTCGCATCAATGATCGGGGCCCCTTTGTTGATACCCGCATTATCGATCTTTCAAAGAAAGCGGCAGATGTTTTGGGCTATCGCGACCGCGGTAAAACCCATGTTCGGGTGAAGCTCATCGGGCCGGCACCCTTGCAAGACAGCGGACAGCATATGATGGCCTTGAATCAGGCGATGAATAATGGTGCATCCCTGAGTCAGATAGCCTCGATTGCAAATGGTTCCAATGCCAGTGCGCCAACACAGGTTGCTGAACAAGCGCCACTGAAGCGCAAATATCAAACCGAAGAAGCTACAGTTCAACAGGCCGACGTAACCGAGCCAGCGGTCATGCCAAACAGCGCTGGCTATATTGTGCGGGTGGGGGTGTTCCACAGTCTCGAAAATGCAACGGCTGCCTATCAAGCCTTCGCTGATTTTGGCCCAACTCAAATTGTCAAAGCGGTTGGCGCAAACGGCCCGCTTTACCGTGTTCAAATCGGCCCGCTGGACAATAAGGCTGACGCACGAACCGCATTGGAAAATGCGGTTTCTTCAGGCTACGAAGACGCCCGCATTGTTGAAACACAGATCACCCAAGTCTCGTCGATCGACTGATTTAGAAGTATGAGTGCGCAGTTTTAGCTCCACGCTAAACTCCGTTGGAATGACGCACTGAGATGGCGGTGCATTCTATTCCCTCTCCCCGCTTTAGCGGGGAGCAGGGAAGGGCCATCAAACGAAGTGAGATGGGAGGGTGAGGGGCTGCTGGCAGCGGAACTCAATTTCAAACAGGCCCCTCATCTATCCCACTCCGCTCCGCTGAAGCTACGCAGATTGGGCCCCTTTCTTCTCCCCGCTGAAGCGGGGCGAAGACGATAATAAAATATATGAATCTAGCTCTTTACATTATATTCCTACTATGCCATGTGTGTTCCTGTCTTCTCCCGAAGGGGTTAACGCTCATGACGGTGGCTTTAATGGAGCAGATGAGGCAT
>JAYVXY010000232.1:0-3646 GCA_043784785.1 Aestuariivirga sp.
GGCTCTGGCGCAACTTGCTTTGGATTGGTTTCCAGCATGGCACAAGCCTCGGCGGCGGCCGCACGGCTTTCGGTGAAACACCCCAACTGGTGGGTGCGGGCCGCAGAGCTGGGATGATACTTGCAAACTTGACATCGCGGCTGTTGCCCGCCAAATCCTAAATCATGTCCCTACCCCCACTCAAAATCCTTCTCACCGCACCGCGCGGGTTCTGCGCTGGTGTGGTGCGCGCCATTGATATTGTTGAGCGCGCTTTGGAGCTTTATGGCGCACCGGTTTATGTGCGTCATGAGATTGTTCACAATAAATTTGTGGTTGATGATTTGAAATCCAAGGGTGCCATTTTTGTTGATGAGCTGGATGAGATTCCGCCAGGTGATCATCCCGTGGTGTTCTCGGCGCATGGTGTGCCCAAGTCGGTTCCCGCCGAAGCCCAGCGCCGCGCCATGTTTCAGATCGATGCCACCTGTCCACTCGTCACCAAGGTTCATATGGAGGCTCAGCGGCATTATGAGCAAGGTTTGGAAATCATACTGATTGGGCATAAGGGCCACCCCGAGGTTATTGGCACCATGGGTCAGCTTCCCGCCGGGGCGATGACATTGATCGAAACCACCGAGGATGCCGAACATGTGGCTGCGCGCGATCAATCGAAACTGGCCTATGTCACCCAAACCACACTCTCAGTTGACGACACCAAAGATGTGATTGCGGTTTTGCAGCGGCGCTTTCCCGCCATCAAAGGCCCGCTCAAAGAAGATATTTGCTATGCCACAACCAATCGCCAAGATGCGGTCAAATCCATTGCCGATAAAATTGAATTGCTGATCGTTGTCGGCGCGCCAAATTCATCCAATTCCAAGCGCCTTGTTGAAGTGGGCGAGAAGAATGGCTGTCCGCGTGGGCTTTTGGTGCAACGCGGAGCTGATCTTGATTGGAGCAGCTTACAAGGATTATCAGTTATCGGCTTATCTGCAGGCGCATCGGCACCAGAAATTCTGGTCACTGAAATCATCGATGCGTTTCGCGGGCATTATGACGTGTCGGTTGAAAAAATCGTGCTGCGCGAGGAGAATGTTTCGTTCAAGTTGCCGCGCGAATTGCGCCCCGTCCAACAGCCCGCATGAGCAAAGCGTCCGTTATCATTCATACTGATGGTGCTTGTTCCGGAAATCCCGGCCCCGGTGGTTGGGGTGCTATTCTGGACTATAATGCAACCCGCAAAGAGATTTATGGTGGCGAGCCACAAAGCACAAATAATCGCATGGAGTTGAAGGCCGCGATCGAGGCTCTGAATGTTTTGAAGCGGCCGTGTGTGGTTGAAATGCATGTGGACTCGCAATATGTGAAAGACGGCATCACCAAGTGGATCCATGGCTGGAAACGCAATGGCTGGAAAACCGCGAATAAAAAACCGGTTAAAAATGTTGAACTGTGGCAGGCGCTGGACGTCGCCATTCAGCGCCATGAGATTTCTTGGCACTGGGTCAAAGGCCATGCCGGCCATCCCGAAAATGAACGCGCCGATGAATTGGCGCGCCTTGGAATAGCCGAAATGAAAAAACCTTCTGCAGGTTAAAGCAGAAGGCTTTTGTGATCACCCAATGGTGGAATGTAGCAACATATAGAGAGTGGAGCGTACGCTGTCAAGGATTATTTTCACAATTATGCACTTGACATAACACTCAATAAGCCTATATTTTGGCCATATTGAGGAATTTGACTATGACTAATCTCACAGACCCCATCTTTCACGACGAAGGCAAAGCCCGCGAACATCTGGAAAGCATCCGCTGGCCAAATGGCCCTTGGTGTCCCCATTGCGGCAATGCCGACCCTGAGAAGATCACCAAGCTGGCTGGCAAGAGCCACCGCGATGGCCTGCACGTTTGCAACGAATGCCGTGAGCATTTCACTGTGACCGTTGGCAGCGTCATGGAACGTTCGCATATTCCCCTTCACAAATGGGTGCTTGGTTTTCATCTCATGGCCTCTAGCAAAAAGGGCGTATCTGCTCACCAGCTTATGCGCCAACTTGGCCTTGGTTCTTATCGCACTGCTTGGTTTTTGGCTCACCGTATTCGTGAAGCCATGAAAGAGGTTGATAGCGCACCAATGGGCGGTGAAGGCAAGATCATTGAAGCCGACGAAACCTATTATGGCAAACTCGAAACACCGCGCATTCGCAATAAGCATCTGCCACCCCCGACTAAGAAGGGCAAAAGCGGAGGGGCAAAAAAACGCGCAATCTTTGGCCTTGTCGAACGTGGCGGTCGGATAAAGACCTTCCACATTCACCGCGCTACAGCACAGGAAGTCCGTGACGTTATGGTGCGCAATGTCTCGCGCAAGTCAGACCTGCACACAGACGAAAGCCCGATCTATAAAGCCCTTGGCAAAGAGTTTGCCGCTCACAATACAACGAACCATAGCAAGGGCCAATATGTGAAGGGCAATATCCACACGAACACTGTCGAGAACGTTTGGAGCGTGTTCAAGCGCGGCATGAAGGGCATATATCAGCATTGCGGCGAAGCCCATCTTCACCGCTATCTGGCGGAATTCGATTTCAGATGTAACCGCCGTTCCAAGCTTGGCATTTCAGATACGGAACGGGCAGCCGATGCAATCCGTGGGGCAGCTGGCAAGCGGCTGTTCTACTCCCAACCTAGTGAAGCCTAAGACGCCAAAACAGTTGGCTCGAAAGCTGCTTTGGATGCGAAAACGCAACAAGAACTAGGCATGAACAGGCAAAGAACGAATTATTGTTGCATTTGACTGAAAATGCTTCACGGAATTGTGGGAAGGCGACGTCGAATCGCCCCCCACATTAACCGGCCAGAGCTCGGCGCGGTTCCGTGTAACAACTGCAGTTAACCCCTGTATGTGATTCACGTCAAGCTCTGGCCCCTTACAAAGGAGCCATTATGGCTATTTTTGCAATCACTTTTCGAATCCACAATGATGCCACTTATGAAAGGCGTTACAATTCGGTTGTCGAAGCGATTAAGAAGCAAACGACATCCAAATATTGGGATGAGCCAACATCATTCTTTTTGATCGAAAACTCTCTCAACTCAACTGACTTGGCAAATAGCATTAATCAGTCATCTGAACTCAATGAAGATCGCGACCTTCTACTCGTAGTAAATCTGAGTGCGAAGGGCTACCAAGCCGTTGGTCTTGTAAGAGATGACGATATCCACGAGCTTATGAAGAAGAGGTGAAAAACTTCTGATGTACATCCACCGGAACGGCTAACAATCGTGCGATAAGCATAACAAACTTCAATCGCAACTTTTGCGTTCCGGTGAATCGTGCAATTTCTTTAGATGGAGTCATTTCTTCTTCGTGGCCTTCTTCTTGACCACGTGAGGCTTGTGCGGTGTTGAAAGGGCGCGGGCTAATCCTGCATCGCGCTTTTTTTCAATTTCTCGGTCTGTGGTTTTTTTCATCGGTGACTCATGGCGAAAGAACAAAGGTATTGCATATTTTGCGGCGGAAACAAATTGAGCCATGAGCATATTTGGCCGGATTGGATCGCACCCCACCTAACCGTCCCGCCGAACCCCAAATATTCAATTGTGAGTCATGGCACCACCGCCGATAACCTGAAGGACCTAAAACAAACATCCAAGAGAATCTT
>JAYVXY010000233.1:0-3602 GCA_043784785.1 Aestuariivirga sp.
ACGTCCCCGAATGGACAAAATGCACCGCCAGCATTCGAGGCCACCACGATGTTGATAAACGAGATTGTAATAAACTTTGCGTTGCCGCGCCCGGCACCAAGGGCAACCACGCCCATAACCATGGCCGTAGTCATATTAGCCAGCACGATTGAAAGCACGAAAGATATAGCGCCAATCATCCAATAAAGTTGGCGGTAGCTCAGGCCCAGTCCTGAAAGCCAAGTGCGCAAGGCCTCAAATGCGCGCCGTTCTTCCAACACATTCACATAAGTGATGCTGACCAACAGAAACAAAAGCAGCTCGCCATAATGACCAATCGTTTCAGCAGCAACGGCCTGAGCGACATCGCCCTTGCCCAATTTGGCAAATGATATGCCGATAAACAGCCAGATCAATCCGCTGGCCAAAACTACAGGTTTGGATTTGCGCAGCTCCAATGGTTCTTCCAGAACCACCAGAATATAGGCACACGAAAACACAATGATTGCAGCGATACTCCAAAACGAGAATATCAAGCTATCCATGTGCCACAGCCTCGCTCAGTTCCAGCCATTGCGTTTCAAGTTCATCCAGTTCCTTGGCGATCTTGATGCGCAGCTTGCCATAATCCGCCGCCTTCTTTGGCTCATCCGAATAGATTGTATGATCCGCCAGCACTTGGTCAAGCACGCCAAGCTTGTCCTTGGCCTTCATAATCTTGATCTCAAACTCTTGCGTCTTCTTCTTCAAATCTGAAGCGCTCATGCGCAATTTCTTGGGCGCGGCGGCGGCTTCGATGATCTTCTCGGCCTTCTTAACAGCGCGTTGGCGGCCCAGAACCAGATCGGTATATTCATCCATGTCGCCATCAAAGGCTTTCACCGTGCCGCCATGCACAAGCCAAAGCCGATCAACGCATGTCTCGATGATATGACGGTCGTGGCTGATCAGAACCACAGCGCCTTCATATTCATTGATCGCCATGATCAAGGCTTCGCGGCTGTCAATGTCCAAATGGTTGGTCGGTTCGTCCATCACCAAAACATGCGGTGCATGGAATGTCGCTAAGAAAAACAACAACCGCGCTTTTTCGCCGCCCGACAAAATCGAACATTTTGAATCCGCCAAATGCGCGCCAAACCCAACTGCACCCAGTTTGGCGCGCCGCTTGGCCACGGTTTCATCAGGCATCAATTCAGAGGCATATTCAAACGGCGTGCGATCTTCGGTCAACTCATCCAATTGGTGCTGCGCAAAATATCCAATCGACAGCCGCGATGGATGGTTCATCTCACCCAGCATGGGTTTCAACTTGCCACAGAGCAATTTCGCAAAGGTCGATTTGCCGTTGCCGTTTGAACCAAGAAGCGCGATGCGGTCATCGGGATCCATGCGCAGTGTTATGTTTTTGAGAACAGGTGGATTATCGCCGTAACCAACAGCCACCTTGTCCCAGCCCACCAATGGCGGAGCAATGGCCTTTTCAGGGTTTGGAAAAATGAACGGGGCCACAGCGCCTTCCACCATATCAGCAATCGGCTCCAGCTTGGCTAACGCCTTCATGCGGCTTTGTGCTTGCCTTGCTTTGGAAGCCTTGGCTTTGAAGCGATCAACAAACGCCTGCATATGGGCGCGCTGATCATCCTGCTTCTTTTTCATCTTGCTGTTGAGCGCTTGCTTTTCGCGGCGCTGACGCTCGAAATTATCGTAATTGCCTTGATACAAAGTCAGCTTGAATTGATCGAGATGCAAAATCGCATCGACCGAAACATTCAGCAAATCGCGGTCATGACTGACCAGCAAAATCGTATGCGGATAGTCGCGGATATAGCTTTGCAGCCAGATGGTACCTTCAAGATCGAGATAGTTTGTGGGCTCGTCAAGCAACAAAACATCCGGCGCACCGAACAGTGCGGCTGCCAAAGCCACGCGCATGCGCCAGCCGCCAGATAAAGCAGAGCAGGGGCCATTCATCACTTCCTCGGTAAAGCCAAGGCCAGCCAGAATGACAGCAGCCCGCGCCTCCGCCGAATAAGCTTCAATATCAGCCAGGCGAATCTGGATTTCAGCAATGCGTGTTGGATCGGTTGCGGTTTCGGCTTCCGCCAAAAGTTCACCGCGCTCAATATCGCCAGCCATCACAACTTCGAGAAGCGACTCAGAACCGCCCGGCGCTTCCTGTGCCACGGTGCCGATGCGGGCATTGCGCGGAATAGATGCACCACCTGATTCCGGAACCAGCTCGCCAAGAATCAGCTTGAGCAAAGTGGACTTGCCCGTGCCATTGCGGCCCACAAGGCCAACCTTATGGCCCGTGGGCAAGGATGCGGAGGCGCCTTCGAGCAAAACCCGCCCGCCGATACGATAGGTCAAATCATTGATAAGTAACATGGGCGCTGCATAGCGATAACTGTCGCCTACCGCAAATCAGACTTTCCCTTGACTTGTGTTATGTTGCAATGCACAAATTACCTAAAATCCTGAGGTTCGCTCCTCAAGACAAGGGCTTCTAATATGAACCAGCAAACTAAGATTACCACAGAAGACGCAAGTTACATTGACGAGATCACGGCCATGCTCCGTGATTTACTGCGCCAAGTGATCCGCCAGCGCGAGCCTGAAGTGCTGCCAATCATCGACACGCCGGAAGCAGCTGCAACAATTCCGGCCCATTTGGTAGAACACGCCTTGCAAGCCATCGGCATTTGGTTGCAGCTCATGAACATTGCCGAGGAAAATGCGGCCATTCGAAATCGCCGCACCTTGGAAAAACAGGCAGGCCCCGATGCAGTCGGAGGCTCGCTCTCTCAGGCCTTTGCCGAGGCAGCAAAAGCTGGTGTTTCGGCTGAAACCGTTCAAGACGTTTTGGCCAAGCTCGATGTCGGCCCAACGATCACGGCCCATCCCACTGAAGCCAAGCGGGTCACTGTGCTTGAAATCCATCGCCGGATTTATTTGAAACTGTTCGAACTCGACAGTCCGCGCTGGACGCCGCGAGAACGCGACACCATGCTTTATCAATTGCGTAATGAAATTGACCTCCTGTGGATGACTGGTGAAATCCGTATTGATAAGCCGACAGTTGAAAGTGAAGTGGCCTGGGGCCTGCACTTTTTCCGTGATGCCTTGTTTGACCGCACCACTGCTCTGTGTGATTTGATGCAGTCAGCCTTAATCCGCCATTATCCAGAACTCACAGCGCGCATCACACCACCCTTGAAGTTTTCATCATGGATTGGCGGCGACAGAGACGGCAATCCGTTTGTAACGGTAGACGTAACCCGCCGCGCTCTTGCTGCAAACGCGCAAGCCTCAGTCAAACGTCTGGATTTGAAGTTGAAAGATTTAGCCGAGTTTGTTTCGGTCAGTTCTTATGAAATGCCATTCCAGGACTCTTTTTATGCAGAGCTCACAAAGCAATTGGATTTGAGTGGGGCAAAAGAAGAAATTCTGCAGCGCAATCCAGTCGAACCCTTCCGTCAATTCTTTACGGCATTGCGCAAGCGCTTGGGTGCCACCTATGCTCCAGGTGCTGCAAAGGGCTTTACCAATGTTGATGAGCTGATCGGCTTGCTGCATTTTGTTGAGGGCACATTGGGAGATATGAAAATTCCTGGCCTTGC
>JAYVXY010000234.1:0-31391 GCA_043784785.1 Aestuariivirga sp.
GTCCAATGCATTTGCAGCAGATATTCAAGCCAGCTCATCACTTCGCCTGCCTGGGCGGTGGTTGTGGTCATATAAAATTGCGTTTCGGTGATGCGCGAAGTAGTGCCATCGTCGAGCACCACGCCATCATCATTCAACATCACGCCATAGCGGGCGCGGCCAATGGGCAGTTTGGCAAAACCATTGACGTAAACCCGGTTAAGAAATTCCGCCGCATCGGCCCCCTGAACGTCGATCTTGCCGAGCGATGAAACATCGGCAATTCCGACGTTCTGGCGCACCAGTTCCATTTCCTTGATGTATGCGGTTTCAGGGGTTTGGCCTGCCCAATCATAAAACCATGCGCGCATCCACAAGCCAGCTTCAATAAATGTTGCGCCGTTCTTCACGTGCCAATCATGCAGAGGTGATAAACGCTTTGGGCGGAAATGTGATGATACCGTGCGGGCGGCGATGGCCCCAACGGAGAATGGGGCATAAGGTGGGCGGAATGTTGTGGTGCCAGCTTGGCTCATCGGCAGCCCGCGCAAATCTGCCATCATGGCCAGCGCATTGATGTTAGAGGTTTTGCCTTGATCAGTGCCCATGCCAAGCGTTGTGTAACGCTTGAGATGTTCGACACTCAGATAACCTTCCTGATGTGCGGATTTAATGTCTTTCACCGTCACATCATTTTGAAAATCAACAAAGGCGAATTTTTCGAGTGTTTTCTCCGCCGTGTTCCAAATCGGCTGGATCGAATATTTACGGTCGTCGCGGATGGCAGGTGGATCGATCTCAGTAATTTTCTTCGGCGCAGTGCTGGCGGCACGACCGGCTGCAACACCCTCGCGGATGGCGCTGAGCAATCCAAAGGTTCCATTGATGGACCCCGCTCCAAAATGCGAATTGGCGTAACCGCCGGGCACGAAGGCTGCAATCTTATCATCATATTTTGGCTTGATGCCGCTATGCGAGGTGAGGTGCACCGCAGGGCTCCACCCACCGGACATGCCCAGCACATCACATTCGATAGTGACGGCATGGCGGCCACTGAGGCGCACGGCGCGCAATTGCTTTTCGCCAACCACATCAGCAATGCCGCAATTGGGGAAAATGGCAATGCCGAGTTGGGCGGCGCGGGCCAGAAGATCACCGGACAAAGTGCTACGATGTTCAGCCACTGTAACGGCCACATCATTTTCAGCCAGATCAAATGCTGTGGCATAAGCGCTGTCATTATTGGTGACAATCACGGCGCGCTTTTTGGGCGCCAAGCTGAAGCGATTGAGATAGGTGCGGATGGCGGAGGCCAGCATGACCCCGGGGCGATCATTATTTGGGAACACCAGCGGGCGCTCGATGGCACCTGTTGCATAGATGATGGTTTTTGCGCGGAGCTGTTCCGTGATCATCAAAGCCGGATGATTTTCTGGCCTGATGCTGAGCACCACAAGATTGTCATCATAGATGCCTTGTGCCGTGGTGCGTTTCAACAACCTTACTTCAGGGGAATTCTCCAACTCGGTGATTTGGGCTTTGCGCCAGCGCTCAAGCTCATCACTGCCGGACGACAATATGCTGCCGCCAAATTCAAAATCCTGTTCGACCAAGACAACGCGGTCACCACTGCGCGCGGCGGTGACGGCAGCGGCAAGACCAGCAGGGCCAGAACCGATCACCAATACGTCACAAAACATGTGGCGCATTTCATAGCGCGCGGTATCCACATCAGGCACGGCAACGCCCAAGCCTGCGGCTTTGCGAATGATGGGTTCATACATCATCCAGGATTTTTTCAGCGGGCCCATGAAGGTTTTATAGTAAAAGCCCGCGCCGAAGATCGGCGAAGCCAGCTGGTTCACGGCCATCACGTCAAAGTTCAAGGATGGCCAAGCGTTTTGGCTTTTCGCAATGAGGCCAGATTTCAATTCAGCCGTGGTGCTGATGGTGTTGGGTTCGGTGCGACCACCAAGGCCTGTGGTGAACAAGGCATTTGGCTCTTCAACCCCAGCACCAACGATGCCGCGCGGCCTGTGATATTTAAAGCTGCGGCCCAGCAAGGTTTTGCCATTGGCCAAAAGTGCTGAGGCCAATGTATCGCCTTTGAAGCCGCCAATGGTTTTGCCTTCAAAGGTGAAGCTGATCTGCTTGTTGCGATCGATGTGAGACGGCCTGTCGATGCGGCGGAAGGCGGTCATGCGTCACCTTCCAGAATTTCATTAGTGGCGGTGTTACGGTTGAGCTTGAACCATTGGCGGCAACCCAGCGTGTGTTGCCAATATTCGGTGTGTGGGCCTTTGGGATTGTCAAAAACAAATTTGTAATCGTGCCATGTTTTCAAATCGCCGCTGCCATGGGTGGGCCGGGCATTGGTTGCGTCTCCGCCATAGCGAAATTCGCTCACATCTCGTTGGCCGCAATGGGGGCATGGAATTCTCATTGCCTATAAGTCCAGTTGCCGATGCCGAATTCATCAAGCTCGCCACCTTTTTCAAAGCGATCTATGCTGAAGCATTTGTTCAATTCATGTTCTTCATTGTGGGCGATGGTGTGGGCGAAGGTGGTGCCAGAAGCGGGCGTAGCTTTGAAGCCCTGATAGCACCAGCCGCCATTAAGATAGAGGCCATCGATGGGTGTGCGGCAGATGAAAGGGCTGCCATCTGGCGTCATGTCCTGAATGCCGCCCCAATGGCGCAGAAGACGCATGCGCGACATGAAAGGCAGCAGCGTTGTGGCACATTCCATCACAGTTTGGATGCGGTTGAATTGGCCGCGCTGGGTGTAAGTGTTGAAGCCATCAATATGGCCGCCAAACACCATGCCGCCCTTATCAGACTGCGACAGATAAAACAGTTCAGCGCCCCAAGACACCACATGATGCACAATGGGTTTTACCGGCTCGGTGACGAAGGCCTGCAAGATATGGCTTTCAACCGGAAGTTTGAGGCCTGCCATGGCGGCCACATGTGATGTGTGACCCGCAACGGCGATGCCGATTTTGTTCGACAGGATTTTGCCGCGCGAAGTTTCAACACCCACAACTTTGTTGCCATCCTTCAAGATTGCGCTGACTTCGCAATTTTCGATGATGTGAACGCCAAGATCAGACGCAGCACGGGCATAGCCCCAGGCCACAGCATCATGGCGCACGGTTCCGGCGCGGGGTTGGTGAATGGCACCCCAGATGGGAAAACGCGCTTCCTTCGAATAATCGAGATAAGGCAATTCTTTCATCACTTGATTACGATCAAGAAGTTCAGCATCAATGCCGTTCAGTCGCATGGTGTTGCCGCGGCGTGCGAAGGCATCAACCTGCATGGGGCTGACGGCCAGCACCATTTGGCCACGATGCGAAACCATGCAGTTGAAATTCAATTCGTGGGACAAGCCTTCCCACAACTGCATCGATTTTTCAAAAAAGGCCGTGTTGCCGCCAATCATATAGTTGGAGCGGATCAGCGTGGTGTTGCGGCCGACATTGCCTGAACCGATATAAGATTTTTCGAGAACGGCGATGTTTTTTATGCCGTGATTTTTTGCCAGATAATAGGCCGTGGCCAGCCCATGCCCGCCGCCGCCAATGATGATCACATCATAAGAAGATTTGGGCTCAGGCTTGGCCCAGGCTTCCGGCCATGGCTCGGAAGGCCGCAAAGCGTGCCGCGCAAGTGAAAATATCGAGTAACCCCTAGCCATATGGCTTTAATATCTGAAAGCGTTGGCCAATCAAGGATGAGTTTTTTGAGACAGGTCGCGGCCAACCTCGGCCCAGCGGACGGAGAACCACATCATTATGCCAAAACCCAGGAACGCGAGCGAGATCGGGTATAAGGTTCCGTCGTAAAGTCTTCCGGCGATGCCACCAAAAACAACGGCCATGAGCGACGAAATAAAGCCTGAAATGGCCGCCGCCATGCCCGCATTATTGCCCATCGGTTCCAAGGCAATCGCATTGAAGTTACCGAAAATCAGCCCACTGCAGAAGAATGACCATGGCAGCAACAATGCTAAAACCAATAAGGGTGGATGGCCTGCAGAAATCACTGTGGCAAGAACCATCAACGTCCACACAACAAGAAAGCCGCGCAAGGCCCATTTTGATATTTTGCGCATTCCTAATTTCTGCACCAGATTGCCGTTCACGATCATGGCAATCGCGATGGCAACGGCCAAGCCGCCAAACCACAAGGCAAACTTATCTCCCTGATTATATTGCTCGGCAAAGATTTGCTGCGATGTGCCGAGATAGCAGGTGAACGCCGCAAAAATAAAGCCGGATGCCAAAGTATAGCCGAGGCAGACGCGATTTTTCATCACCAGTGTGGCGCTGGCCAGCAATTCACGCGGTGAAAACTCATGGCGATGTTCAGGGCTCAGTGTTTCCGATTGGCGCAAACCCAACCACAGCGCAGCGATAATTGAAGCCACCACAAAGCCCGCAAAAATATAGCGCCATGACGCAACATAAAGCACAAGCTGGCCAATGCTGGGGGCCAAGATCGGCACCAGCATAAAGACCGACATTACAAAGCTCATGATACGTGCCATATCAGCACCCTTGGCACCATCACGCACCATGGCGGTTGAAACCACACGTGGGGATGCCCCGCCAAAGCCTTGCAACATGCGGCCCATGATCATCATGGTGTAATTGGTTGAGGCAAGGCAGGTGAGCGCGCCCAAAGCATAAAGCACGAGGCCGATATAGATCGTGGGCTTGCGGCCAATCGAATCTGACAAAGGCCCAAAAATCAATTGTCCAAAGGTCATGCCGAGAAAGAAGAACAGGACAATGAATTGGCGATCATTGGGGTTTATTGCTCCAAGCTGGGTTGCAATTAAACCAACAGCGGGCAACATGGTATCAATCGACATGGCCATCAAAGCGGTGAGGAACGCTATAAGGGCGATGAATTCGTTAGGGCGCGTGGTTTGCATGATTTACTTTTTAGTGTTGATTATTTGATGAAGCGCATGGCGCGCATGACATCGAAGAAGTTTTCAGTTTCTATCCGGTTGGTGCGATTACCGATATATTTCACGCCGGGGTAGAAGCTTTTTTCATAGGCCAAATCCGGTGTGACATATGTGACGTCCAATACGCATTTGGCGAGCGGTGTGATGAGGCAATCTTTCAGTTTGCCTTTCAACGCTGTTTCAACGCCAGTGCGTATGGCAGCTTGAGCGGCAGCTGGCGACATCGAAATTGTGGATGCGCCCTTGCCTTCTTTCACGGCCACACGGGTGATTTTCGCGCTGGTGGCTTCCACCTCGCGCATCAAGGCTTTGTCGCCACTCACAAAGACGGTGGGTACACCATAGGTGGCCGCGGCATTTACGAATAGCGTGAACTCTGAGGCGGGCTTGCCATTCAGCGTAATCATATGGGTGCGCGTGTTCATGGTGTGGGCCAGATTGTTTTCTTCTGAGCCCACGCCCGCATGCCACCCGACCATGACCAATGCATCGAAGCTTTCATCCAGTTCCTGAATCATGCTGTAGGGGTGGCCGGACCAGGCGCGGATAATCTTGCAATCGGCAGGCAACATGGTGGTGATCAAATTGCGGCCTGAATCATGGGCATCTTTTACCCAGATTTCGGTTGCCCCGGCAGCGCGTGCGCCATCAATGGCTGCGATGGTTTCGCGGGTCATGATCTCGCGGAACTCTTGCCAGTCGGCATGGTTCTTCTCGGCCTCATCCCAATGGGTGATGCCCGCCACACCTTCAATATCGACACTTATGTATATTTTCATTTTTGCTACACTAGCTTCCATGATCATCGATTCCAATAGCCGCTCTGTGCAACTCGACCCGCGTGACGCGCAGTTCTACGAGAACCCCTACCCCTATTACCACCGCATTCGCGCCGAAGTCCCCGTGTTTAAGTGGGAGCAATATGGTCATTGGTGTTTTTCGCGATATGAGGATGTGAATGCGCTGCTCCGAGACAGGCGCTTTGGCCGCCAGATTTTGCATGTGGCGACCGCTGAGGAACTGGGAATGGCAGAAATTCCGCCTCATCTCAAAGCCTTCTATGATTTTGAACAACACTCGCTGCTGGAGCTGGAGCCGCCAGTGCACACGCGGTTGCGCGGCTTGATCAACCGCGCATTTCTGTCGCGCCAGGTGGAGCGGTTGAGGCCAAAAATTGTGAGTATTTCCAATCGCTTGATTGATGGCTTTGAAGCAAAGGGTGAAGTTGAATTATTAAGTGCCTATGCCACGCCAATCCCGGTGCAGGTGATTTGCGAATTGCTGGGCGCACCCACTGACATGGCCGATCAGTTTCTGAAATGGTCGCATGATCATGTGGCAATGTATATGGCCAAGCGCGACCGGGCGATTGAAGATCGGGCCGTGAAAGCGGTTCTGGAATTCAGCGCCTATATGCGGGCACTAATCGCTGAGCGCCGCAAGAATCCGAAGGATGATCTTTTGTCCGAATTGGTGAAAGCCGAAACGGAAGGCCAAAAACTTTCTGAAAATGAGTTAATCACCACCGCTATTCTGATTCTGAATGCCGGCCATGAGGCGACAGTGCATTCTATTGGCAATGGCGTGAAGGCGCTTCTCGAACGTGGTATTTCAGGCCCAATTACCGAAAATCTGATTGAAGAAATCATGCGCTTTGATGCGCCGCTGCATATGTTCACCCGCTATGCGCTGGAAGATATGGAATATGCAGGTGTGGGTTTGAAGAAGGGCGAAACCGTGGGGCTGTTGCTTGGGGCCGCCAATCGTGACCCTGCTCGCTTTGTCGAGCCTGACGTGTTCAATCCGATGCGCGATCCCAACCCGCATGTCAGCTTCGGCGCAGGCATCCATTTCTGCATCGGTGCACCTCTGGCGAGATTGGAAATGTTGATTGCATTTGAAGTGCTGTTCGCGCGGCTGCCGAAGTTAAAGCTGGTGGATACGCCGCATTATAAGGATGTGTATCATTTTCATGGGTTGGATGAATTGCGGGTGGAGTTTTGATCTGAACGCAATTCTAAATAGAGGTTGTGAGAAAGTCCTATCGATGACAGATTATACTTGGGTGTGCTTTTAAAAGATGAGAAAACGCCATGGCAACAGATCAATCTTTTTCGCATAAATCAGAAATCGCTTGGCCAATCAAAAGCCGCGAAATTCATGATCATCACATTAACTCCACAGTTTGGAACCGATTCAAATTTCGTGATGATGATATTATCATCGCCACAAATGGCAAATCCGGGACAACTTGGATGCAACAGATTGTGGCGCAATTGATTTTCGATGGCACGGAAAACGTCGATGTCCATGCCCTCTCGCCATGGGTTGATCTGCGTATCTTGCCACCGGAAGCCATAGAAGGGCTGGAAAAACAGACCCACCGGCGTTTTCTCAAAACCCATCTTCCAGTTGATGCCCTTGTCTTCTCGCCAACGGCTAAATATATTTTCATCGGACGCGATGGCCGCGATGCAACGTGGAGCATGTTTAACCATCACATCAATGCAACTGATGACTATTTTGAAGCGTTCAGCAATCCAGTCAGACTGATTGGGCCGGGAATCGAGCGTGGCACAGACGATGTGCGCCAATTCTATATGGATTGGTTCATGCGCGATGGTTTTCCCTATTGGCCCAGTTGGAGCAATATCCGCTCATGGTGGAGCATTCGTAATTTGCCAAATATAAAATTTGTGCATTTTAGCGATTTGAAAAAAACCCTCGCTGGTTCAATCACAGACATCGCAGATTTTTTGAATATCAAACACGATGCGGCTACAATGCAAAAAATTGTTGAACATTGCACCTTTGACTACATGAAGGCACATGCCACGCAGGTCGCGCCACGCGGCGGTATCTTGTGGAAGGATGGTGCAAGCACTTTCATCAACAAGGGAACCAATGGCCGCTGGCGTGATACTTTAACGGCGGAAGACATCGCGGCATATGAGACCAAAGCGCTGGCGGAACTGGGGCAGGAGTGTTCAAGGTGGCTGGAGCATGGTGGACCAATCTAGTACAAGTCGTTTCCGCGCCTTCATTTGACGTTTGTTGCCGCCTCTTCTTGCACTGTTGAGCGTAAACCTAGCCCCAAGTGAAATTTTCTCAACAGAGGCAATCCCCATGACTGATGTTCAGCCTGCTCCAACTGGTCGCCGTGGGCGCGGTGGGGCCGATGCGCGGCGCACTTTGCGCGGTTCCACAGAAGTGAAGCAAGCGGGTTATATCCGTCGCAAGATAAAGCTTTATGAACCCTACTCCGATGATCAGCTTGAGCTCATTGAAAATAATGCCGAAACCGTATTACAAGAAATCGGCATTGATTTTTATGAAGACGAAGAAGCGGTGCAAATGTGGAAGGATGCTGGTGCTGATGTAAAAGCTTCGGCTTCCGAGCCACGGCGCTTTCGGGTGCGCTTTCCGCGCGGGCTGGTGCGTTCACTCATCAAAACCGCACCACGTGAATATGTGCAGCATGCGCGCAACCCGGCCAATAATGTGGTGATTGGCGGCAACAGCACGGTGTTTGCGCCGGTTTATGGCCCTCCCTTTATTCGCAATCTCGATGAAGGCAGGCGCTATGCCACCATTGAAGATTTCCGCAATTTTGCCAAGCTGGTTTATATGTTGCCAAGCTTGCATCATGCGGGCGGCACATTATGTGAGCCGGTGGATATTCCCGTGGCCAAGCGCCACTTGGATATGATTTATACTCATATCAAATATTCCGATAAACCCTTCATGGCCTCGGTGACGGCGGGTGAACGCTCGGCCGATTCCGTTGCCATGGCTGAAATGGTGTTCGGTAAAGATTTCGTCGATCAGAATTGCGTGATGACCTCACTGATCAACGCCAACTCCCCCATGGTGTGGGATGGTGTGATGTTGGGTGCACTTAAGGTTTTAGCCCGCGCTAATCAGGCCTGCGTGATTTCACCTTTTATTGTGGCAGGTGCCATGTCGCCCACCACAACGGTTGGGACACTCACACAGATTTTGGCGGAAGCTTCCGTGGGCATCGCCTTCACACAGCTTTGCCGCCCGGGTGCGCCTGTGGTGTTCGGCACATTTGCAGCCTCCATGTCGATGCAATCAGGTGCGCCCACATTCGGCACGCCGGAACCAGCCCATGTGACTTTTGGTGCAGCACAACTCGCCCGTCGTATGGGGGTGCCGTTCCGTTCGGGTGGCGGACTTTGCGGTTCCAAGATTCCGGATGCACAGGCAGCTTACGAAAGTTCCAACACGCTGTGGTCCACAATTCTTTCCGGTGTGAATTTCTGCCTCCATTCCGCCGGTTGGTTGGAAGGTGGGTTATCTTCTGGTTATGAAAAACTGATCATGGATGCTGACCAGTTGAGCATGTTCCAAAAATTTGCTGAAGGTGTGGACTTCTCTGAAAATGGCCAGGCCATGGATGCCATTCGTGAAGTGGGCCCTGGCTCGCATTATTTGGGTTCGACGCACACGCGAGCGAATTTTGAACATGCGTTCTGGCGTTCGTCACTCGCTGACAATAACAGCTTTGAACAATGGCGCGATGATGGCGAGAAAGACATCGTGGTACGCGCCAATGCCAAGTGGAAATCCATGCTGAATGAATATGTCGCCCCGCCGCTGGATCAAGGCATCGACGATCAACTGATTGAATTCATGGCCAAGCGCAAGGAAGTGCTGCCGGATAATGTGAGTTAGGTCGCCGTTCGAGGCCTTGGCTTGCGCCAAGGCACCTCAGGGTGAGGGGGAAATATATCCTCATGCTGAGGTTTAGGTGCGAACGCAGTGAGCCTCGAAGCACTTTAGGTTTCGGCCAACTCGTTTCTGATCACGGCTTTTGGTTTCTGCTCGGTTACGGCGTAGAGCATCACGCCGGCAATCACCATGGCGGAGCCCAAGGCATCAGCCAGCGTGAAAGGTTCGCCCAAAATCCACACGGCGAGTGATATGGTGATCAAGGGCGAGATGGTGGCGATCATCGAAGTTGATTGCGCGCTAATGCGCGACAGACCGGCATTGACCAAGAAGGACGGCAACACTGTTGCGAAAAATGCCGTGCCCGCCGAAAGCCAGAAGAAGCGCGGCGAGGACGAAAAATCAAAGCTGCGGCTGACGACGATGTAATGGGTAATGCAGCCCACAGCCGAAGCGGAAAGTGCAACTGATGTGAACAGCAAGCTGCCCATGGCCGTGACAAATTTTTTGGCGAGCAATTGATAAAATGCAAAGGTAAGTGCGCAACCCAGCACCAGCCCAGTACCAATGTAAACATTTGTGCCACCCGTTGGCAGCGCGCTGAGGAAGACGACCAAAAGTCCGGCATAAGTAATCGCGGAAGCCAATATGCTGACCCAAGTGATGCGACCGCCAAAAAACATCCATCCCAAAAACATCACAAAGATCGGATAGGTGAACAGTACCAGCCGTTCGAGTTGGGCGGATATAAATACCAGCCCTTCGAAATCCAAAAGCGATGAAATATAATAGCCGATCAGCCCGGCGAGCAAAGCTTTGATTGCAATATTCAAACTTGGCAGAGGTTTACCTTCGCGGCGCAATTTATAGACACAATAAACTCCTACCGCCAAAAAGAAAGGCAGCGACATAGCCATCCGCAACGCTAACATCAGAGCCGCATTGGCCTGTTCCATGTAGGCGAGTTTGATGAAAATGGCTTTGGTGGAAAATAGGGCCGCACCAGATGCCGCCAGCACATAGCCCATCAATCGAGATTGGTTCATGGCACTCTCCTACACATGTGGCAATGATTTGTCGCCATTCTGCTGCATGCGCGGGGCACATGGTTTCAATTCGATTTTGCTTGGTCTAGCTGAGATTGGCGTTGGTGATTTCCTTGAGCAGTTTCGTTTTTATGGCGGCTGTATAGGCATTAAAATCATTCGCCTTAATAACAAAATGGCCATCGCCACCGATGACCGCTTCCTGCAGATAAATGGATAGATCCTTTACTTCATTTTCGATGGCCAAGCCATTGATGGTGATGCCTGCCGCAACCAGTTGATCGCGCGCCACACTTACATCAGCGCCCGTGTTCGAAGTGCCGTCGGTTGAAACGTCAACCACGCGCCTAAGACTGGGAGGTGCAGTATCAAGTAAGTCTTTCGCAAAGAGAAGCGCTGTGCCCGTTGCGGTGGTGCCACGATAGATGTCTCTCGGTGCGCGCAGAAAGATACTGGCAATTTCGATTGCGTCAGACGCATTGGCTAAAAGTCGCCATGGCACGATGACATATTGTTGATCTGGATCAGACCAGAAAAAAGCTGAGACCGCGATTTTCTTGTTGGGGCCGCGTGAAACCGCTTCAAGTATTTTGGAATCCAGAAAAGCCTGCCCGGTTCCGCGCATTTGAAGCTGATATTCATAAGGATCGACGCTGTAGGAACAATCAATGGCAAGCACCAAAGCAAGATCAACTGGCGTGGATGCAAAGGCCTTTTGGGTGAGAGCCGCTCCTGCAACCAGCCCAAGAACGTGCCTTCGCGCGAGAAGCTTAATGCCCATCAGGCAAGCCTATGGCATTCTCAGGCCCACATCAAGTTTTCGGGCCGTAATGATTTAACCCACTGTTGGACCAACCTGGATTATTGGATCAAAGCCAGTTAATTCAAACCAACCCAAGAGCAATCAAACCACGGACTGTAATGAAAAGGCCCATTGCCATTACCAAGCCGCCTGACAGATAGGGAAGGCGCTCGGCCCAATGATTAAAGCCAGCCCAACGCGAGGTTGCCATTTTGGTTCCAGCGGCGGCGAGGATGCCAATCGTAACCATCGTAATGGCCAAGCCGATGCTGAAGGCAAAAACCATGGCAACGCCAAGGCCCCATGCTCTCAACTGAAGACAAATCAGCAAAACCGCTATGGCTGACGGGCAAGGAATTAAACCGCCGGTAAACCCAAACCACGCGATTTCTGAATTTGTTACGGTGCGTGAGCTGCCAAATTGTTTGGAAATTGATTTAGCATGAGCGGCGGCGTGTGCATCTAAACCACTTGGATGATCGTGGTCATGCGGGTGGTCATGGTCGTGATCGTGATCGTGATCGTGATCGTGAAGATCGGCGGTAGGCCGCAGCGAAAGCAACAATCGCAAGGCCAAAACAACAATCAGCAATCCTGAAATCAGAACTAACCAGGGTTCGGCGCGATCGACCAATAATTTGTCACCAAAATAGAGCGCGGCCAACGCCAATGCCCACACCACGATACTGTGGCCAATGGCGGCTGACAGGCCCAACAAGGTGGCCTGCGCTTTGGTGCCGCGAATGGCCACGATGAAAGCTGCCATCAATGATTTTGAATGCCCGGGTTCCAATGCGTGCAATGCACCGAGCACCACGGCCAAAGGCAAATAGAACCAAGGATTATGGCTGCTTGATTGGATGAGGGAGGTAATATCTGGCATGGCGTTTACAAATATTTCGCCAGTTCTTTGAGTTCTTGCAAAGCGGCTTTGGTTTCAGCGCCACGGCCATCTTCCAAGCAATGTTCCATATGATCGTGGATCAGTTCGCGTTTGGCTTTCGAGATTGCGGCCTCTACGGCATGAAGCTGCTGGGCCAAATCAAGGCAGGGCTTGCCTGCATCCATCATGGTGATCACGGATTTGAGATGGCCTTCTGCTTTTTTAAGACGGGAAATGATGGCGGGGTGGGATTGATGAATTGTCATGCCATAACCTATCCCCCTGGAGGGGATAAAGTCAAATGTCTAAATTGTAAGTTTACTGATCATTTTAACTTGGCGACATAAAAAATGACCTGCCTGCTTTGGCGATGGCGCATTAAACCAGCTTTGCCGGGGTCTTTACATCTTGCGTCCAGGCCCAAATGGCCAGCAGCGGTTTATCGCGGGTTTTAGTTGCATGTGTTGTCATTGATGGATGCCATATGATTTCGCCAGCGGCTCTGGGGATAAAATCGCTGTCAGCTTTGCGCCAAAGGCTTGGCGCCGTCATTGGCCAATAGAGTTCGGGTGCGGGATGGTAATGATCCTTGTAGTGGCGGTTAGGCCCGAGCATCAACAGGCCGACAATAAAGTCATCCCCGGGAAAGAAACCCGCTGGCCCGACGAGATCGCACCAAGCATAATTATCGCTGAAGCCTTCGCCTAACAGAGCATCAGTATAGGATTTGGTTTGCATCCAGCGCAGATGTTGTGATGTCGCTGCGATCCCCTCCGAAATTGCAGTGTCAAACAGCCTGGTCTCAGCAATGACATCTGGAAGGTAGCGCGAAACTGCATGCATCTGTGGCTCGGGCAACCGAAAGCTCTGTTTGGAAATATCCTGCTCAGCCAACCGAGCCAAAGTTTCTGATACACCTTCACCCGAACATCGAGCCAGGCGCGAGGCGATTTGGCTTAGTAATTTTCTTGCGTTTTCAAATATTTGGCTATCCACGGATGTTCTTCCCCATGACAAATCTCTAATACACCTATTCGAAGAACAAGATGTGAGAAAATTTTAGAAGAGGCGCAGCCAACCATTTGCCGAATATGTGATTCTGCCTGCACTTGACCTGTGCGCTATACCCGCCCAAATATAGGGCATGACTGTTTCCCTGATTGATCCATTTGGCCGCCATATTAGCTATCTCCGTGTTTCGGTGACGGATCGCTGTGATTTTCGCTGTGTTTATTGCATGGCAGAAAACATGACATTTTTGCCACGGCAAGATCTCCTCACTTTGGAAGAACTAGACCGCGTATGCTCGGCGTTCATTGCGCAAGGCGTGAAAAAGCTGCGGCTCACGGGTGGCGAGCCTTTGGTGCGCAAGGGCATTATGACTTTGGTGGAAAGCCTTTCGCGCCATTTAAAATCGGGCGCGCTTGAGGAATTGACTTTAACCACTAATGGCAGCCAGCTCACCAAATATGCCAAAGAATTGGCGCAACATGGCGTGAAACGGATTAATGTTTCTGTTGATACGCTTGATGCTAAAAAGTTCCGCGAGATTACGCGCTGGGGCGAATTATCCAAAGTGCTCGACGGCATCAAAGCTGCCCAAGATGCTGGCATTCATGTGAAGATTAATGCCGTGGCTTTGAAGGGCGTGAATGAACAAGAAATTCCTGCGATGATCCGCTGGTGCCATGAACAAAACACCGATCTGACTTTGATCGAGACAATGCCTCTGGGTGACATTGATGGCGACCGAACCGATCAATATTTGCCGCTCTCGGTCGTGCGTGCGCAATTGATGGACCAATTTACGCTTGAAGACATTCCATACAAAACTGGCGGCCCAGCGCGCTATGTTCGGGTGAAGGAAACTGGTGGCAGATTGGGTTTCATAACACCGCTTACGCATAATTTTTGCGAAAGCTGTAACCGTGTGCGCCTGACTTGTACGGGCACATTGTTCATGTGTTTGGGCCAGGAAGATGCCGCTGATTTGCGCAAACCCTTGCGTGCTTCGGAAGGCGACGAGTTGTTGAACCAAGCGATCTCAGAGGCCATTTCGCGCAAGCCCAAGGGCCATGATTTCATCATCGACCGCACGCATAACAAGCCAGCGCTTTCACGCCACATGAGTGTGACGGGCGGCTAAGGGCCGAGTTTCGATTAGGCAATACAACCGGAACAATTATGCGTATCAGGGAATATCGCAGCTCTATTTTGCGTAATTTCTTTGAAGGTTTTCATGGCACATCACTCACGCGCGCAACTTTTGAGTCTGGCAACGGCAGTTCCTCCTTTTATTTTGGAAACAACGGCCATTGCAAAGCAGGCGGCGGAAACCTTCAAAGGTTTGGGCTCAGCACTTTCTCGCCTGCTACCGATCTATACCAATAGTGAGATTGATCGGCGTTATTCAGTCTGCCCGATGGAGTGGTTCTTGCAGCCCCGTGGTTGGCCAGACCGCACTGCGAAATTTATGGAAGGCGCCACCACACTTTTCAAACAGGCGGCAGGCGAGGCATTGGCTGAAGCCAATCTTAAAGCCAGCGACATTGACGCGATTGTGACTGTTTCTTCCACGGGCATTTCCACTCCCTCAATTGAAGCCCATGTGATGGTGGAGATGGGATTTCGCACGGATGTGCAGCGCGTGCCGGTGTTTGGTCTTGGTTGTGCTGGCGGGATTTCCGGATTGTCACTTGCCGCGCGTTTGGCTGTCGCCAATCCGGGCAAGAAGATCTTGATTGTGGTGATTGAGCTTTGCACGCTGGCCTTCAGGTTGGATGAAATGAGCAAAGCCAATATCGTGGCTACGGCGATTTTTGGTGATGGTGCGGCAGCGGCAATTCTCTGTTGCGGTGATGAAAAGGGCTATGGTGCGATTGAATTTGCGGGTGAGCACACTTGGCCTGGCACGATTGATGTGATGGGCTGGCGCGTTGACCCCGAAGGCTTTGGCGCCATCTTCTCACGCGATATTCCTGATCTGGCTTCCAAGGACTTGCGACCAGCCGCAGATTTATTTTTGGTGCGGCATGATTTGACCATGAACGATATGGATCATTTCAGCTTTCATCCCGGCGGTGCCAAAGTGATTGCGGCTTTGGAACCGGCTTTTGGATTGGAGACAGGCCAGCTTGCTGATGAACGGAAAATACTCGGCGGGTTTGGCAATATGTCGGCACCTACAGTTTTGTTTGTTTTGAAAGAAGCCTTGAAGAAGCCATCCTCCGGCAGGCGCTTTCTGGGGGCTTTGGGCCCGGGCTTCACCGCTAGCTTCATGACCATGGTGCAGTAATGAATTGGCCGGTTGTCGTTCTGGCCTTTGTCACTTTGCAGCGCTTGGGCGAATTGGTTTTGGCACGGCGCAATACGGCCAGGCTTTTAGCCGCGGGTGGGTATGAAGTTGGTGCAGCACATTATCCGATTATCGTGGTGTTCCATGCGGCTTGGCTGTTGGGGCTTTGGTGGTTGGCCCCGAGCCAGAGCGTGAATTGGATTTTGATTGGCATATTTGCCGTGCTGCAAGCGCTGCGGATTTGGGTGATTGCGACGCTTGGGGCACGCTGGACCACGCGGATTATTCGCGTGCCCAACGAGGTTCTTGCGGCGCGGGGGCCGTTTCGATTTCTCAACCACCCCAACTATGCGGTGGTGACTCTCGAGATTTTTGTTTTGCCGCTGGCGTTTGGGCTGGTGGCGTTTGCGATGATCAGTGGACTGATTAATGTTTGCATTCTGGCTTGGCGCATCTCGGTTGAGAACGCAGCGCTGGCCGAGGCCCGCAAATAATCATTATTTCATTTTCGCCAAGTCGTCAGCATTTTTGACCATGGCATCAACCAAAATATGGCCTGCCTTTTGGAACTGCAAATCAAGCAGCACAAGGTCTCCTACCTTGAGCGGTTGTTTCAAGCCTTCAAGCATAATGTGCAAATGGCCGGGGCGAATATCAACTGTGGCACCTGCGGGAATATCAAGCTGATCCATCATGATCATTTTCATCACGCCATTCTCGTCTTTGGATTCATGAAGCATGGCACTGCCTGCCGAAGGGGTTGAAACACCTAATAAAGCATCAGCTTGTTTGCCCTTGTTCATGATCGAGAGATAGGCAGCGCCGTTTGTAGTTTGAGGCGTTGGTGAAGCAGCAGCAACAGCATCCATGACCAGAATATCGCCGGCAAATGCGCTGGAGGAAAACATGAGCAATACAATTGCTACAATTCCTGAATAAAGTTTTTTCATATTTTCTTCTCCACAGCCCCAACACAAATTCTATTTTATGTATCCAGACATATTATTTTTATCACGACTTGGCACTTTTCTTCGCGCGCGTCTTGTCGCAATTGGGTGGTTTAGAAAGGACGATCATGACCCAAGCTCCCAGTGAAAGAACCCGCGTGAAGCGCATGAATAAGCGCGCCCATTATGACGAGGCGACGATCCATCCCATATTGGATGCACAGCCACAATGCTGGGTGGGCTATAGTTTCAAGGGGATGCCCTATGTGACGCCAACGCTGCAATGGCGCGAAGGCAACCACATCTATTGGCATGGATCTGCCGCCAGCCGCATGTTGGAGGCTTGTGAATCAACCGATGTGTGCGTGAGCGTTTCCATTCTGGATGGCATGGTAATGGCGCGTTCGGCGTTTAATCATTCCTGCAACTATCGCTCGGTTATGGCTTTTGGCACGGCCCATAAGGTGACTGATCGTGACGAGAAGGAATTGCGCCTCAAGAATTTTGTCAATCAGCTTTTTCCCGACCGTTGGGATATTCTGCGGCCGATGAGCGAGAAGGAGCTTAAGGCGACTACGATTTTGGGGCTGGAGCTGAAAGAAGTTTCAGCGAAAGTGCGCAATGGGCCGCCCGGCGATGATGAGGAAGATTATGCTTTGCCGATTTGGGCGGGGGTTATTCCTACGCTGACCACGATGCTGAAGCCAGTGGATGATCCGCGCTTGATGGCAGGGATGGTGCCGCCAGCACACGTGACGGATTTCAAAATCGGATAATCAGGTTTGATCGTGCACTTCGACGTGCGCGATCAAGCCATCGTCATTGAAAGTGGTGATCTGGGTTCCTTTGCGATGGAGCGATTTTTCAGTTTTGCTGCTGGTGGCCGAGAGCTGCCAGTGAGACTGAAAAACATTGGGGCCGGTTTGTATGATGCGGTCGTCTAGCGAGACTTGATCAGAATATTCAGAAAAATATTCATGGAACGATTTCATGATCTCGGCGCGGCCGATCTTCATGGCGTTTAAACCCGCTGACACATAAACCGCATCAGGCGCAAACATGGCTTCAACCTGTTTGAGATCAAACGCATTTAAAGCGTTGAAATATAGCTTTAATCTTTCTTCTACATTGACCATTATTCGCCAAGGGCACCCATGATGCGTACCCAACTTTTTATACCGCGCTGGAAACTGGAGACATTGTATTTTTCATTTGGGCTGTGGATGGCATCGTCATTTAGGCCGAAGCCCACCAACACTGAATCCATGCCCAGAATATCTTTGAAGCTGCGCACAATGGGGATGGAGCCACCCGAACCCATCAACACGGCTTCTTTTTTGAACTCGGCCTTTAACGCCGCAGCTGATTTTTGAATGAAGCGATTGCTCTCGCTGATTTCAGAAGCCGGACTGCCGCCGCCTTTGCCGGAGAAGGTGATGATTGCATCCTTTGGCATTTGCTTTTTGGCGAAGCTTTGAAACGCCGCCAAAATCTTCTTCGGATTCTGCTGGCCCACCAAACGGAAGGTGAGTTTGGCATGAGCTTTGGAGGGGATCACGGTTTTGCCACCTGCCCCCGTATAACCGCCCCAAATGCCGTTTACTTCTGCGGTGGGGCGCGACCAGATCAGCTCAATCACGCTGCGGCCTTTTTCGCCAGCCGCCGATTTAAGTCCGACGGCACCCAGAAATTTCTTCTCCGAAAATTTCAACGAGGCCCATTGCTTTTTTACAGGCTTGGGTAATTCGTCCACGCCATCATAAAAACCGGGGATGGCCACACGGCCTTTCTTGTCATGCAATGCTGCTATCATTTTTGAAAGCGCGCGAATGGGGTTCATCGCTGCACCACCATACATGCCGGAGTGGAGATCAATGGAAGGCGAGGTGATGGTGACTTCTTCATGCACCAACCCACGCAGGCGCGTGGTGATGGCCGGGGTTTTTTCATCCCACATATTGGTGTCGCAGACAAAGGCAACATCACAGGACAATTCAGCCTTGTTGGCTTTCAGAAATGGAATGAGCGAGGGCGAGCCGCTTTCCTCTTCCCCCTCAATTAGGAATGTGGCGTTGATCGGCAGAGAACCCGATGTCGAAATCCACGCGCGGGCTGCTTCGACAAATGTCATGAGCTGGCCCTTATCGTCTGCCGTGCCCCGACCGTAAATGCGCTCTACGCCGTCTTTGTCTTTCTTTAAGGTTGGCTCGAATGGCTTGGTGTGCCAGAGTTCTACGGGATCGACGGGTTGCACATCATAATGGCCATAGAACAAGACATGCGGTGTTTTTGCTGATGATGTTTTGGATTTATAATGCGCCACGATCATCGGGTGGCCGCCTGTGGGGCGGGCACTGGCATCGAAGCCCAATGCCTTTAATTCTGCGACCAGCGCATCTGCGGCCTGTTGGCAGTTTTGTTTATAGGCCGGATCGGTCGAGATTGAGGGAATGCGCAGCAATGTGAAGAGCCGATCCATGCTGGCCTGAAAGCCCTGTTCTGCTGCCGCTAATGCTTGATCAACACTCATTTCGAATCTCCATTTACAATTTCATTAATCAAGCGCGCCCAGCTGCGAATGCCCTTGTGATAAGATTCAACATCATATTTTTCGTTGGGGCTGTGTACGCGGTCATCCTTGCGGCCAAAGCCGATCATTAAACTATCTAACCCCAAATGTTCTTTGAACCCTTGCACAACAGGGATCGAGCCACCTGCTCCAATTAATGCCGCGGGTTTGCCCCATTCTGCTTTCAAGGCAGCATCAGCAGCTTTCACCCATCTGCTATTTTCAGACACTTTGATGCCAGTGCTGTCGCCGCCTTGAGTCACAAATGTAACTTTGCAGTTTGAAGGCAGCTGAGCGCGAACAAATTTGCGGAAGGCAGCGTGAATCTTTTTTGGGCTTTGGCCTTCAACCAAACGAAAGGTGAGTTTTGCGGTGGCTGTGGCAGGCAAAACTGTCTTAGAACCAACGCCACGATAGCCGCCATAAATGCCATTTACCTCAGCTGTCGGTCTGGCCCAGAGTTGTTCCAGCAGGGTGAACCCCTTCTCACCTGAAAGATGCTTGAGGCCCACATCGCCCAAAAACTCAGCGGTCTTCAATTTCAACTTTTGCCACTGCTTTTTCTGGTGGGCGGAAATGGCTTTCACCCCATCATAAAATCCGGGGATTTTCACACGACCGTTTTTGTCATGTAGGCTGGCCAAGATCGAGGCGAGAACCTTGATTGGGTTCACTGCCGGGCCACCATAATAGCCCGAATGCAGATCAATGAGAGGGCCCTGGATGACGATCTCTTCAGCAATGCAGCCCCGCAGCGACGTGGTGATGGCCGGGGTTTTCTCGTCCCACATATCCGTGTCGCAGATAAAAACAATGTCGGCTTTTAACAGATCAGGATTTTTGGCCAGAAAGCGATCAAGATGGCTGGTATCTCCTTCTTCATCGCCCTCGAGCAAGACAGTGAGGCGGAACGGCAGTTCACCGTGGGTGGCAATCCAGGCGCGGCTGGCTTCCAAAAAGGTCAGGAGTTGGCCCTTATCATCGGCAGAGCCACGCCCAAAAATGGCCTCCTGGCCGCGCTCGCCTTTGCCAATCCGAGGCTCAAACGGCGGGCTCGTCCAAAGATCAAAGGGTTCGGCGGGCTGCACATCATAATGGCCATAAAAAAGAATGTGGGGCAGATGTTCAGGGCCAGCCGATTTGGTTTTTCCGATGACTACCGGTTGGCCCGTGGTTTCATGGGTTTTGGCCTCAAGCCCCCAGTCTTGCAGATAGGAAACCAGCCAATTTGCGGCCTTTCGGCATTCGCCATGATAGGCCGGATCGGTGCCCACGCTGGCAAAACGCATGAGCGCAAACAAAGTGTCGCAACTGTGCTTGAAGTTGCCATCAATCAGGTTCAGGACAGGTTGAAGTTGTTGCATGATAATTGCGAATCCCCCAGAGTTCCCGGCACTCTAACCCATTACGAGCGTAACATCAAAATCGGCGTGAGATGATGATAGAAACACCAGCACCGCCCCCTCCGCACGGCTTTGTTTTGGCCCGTGATAGCCTGTTGGCCCATGCGCCCTCTTCCGGTTTGCGGCGTTTCCGCAGGCGCGGCTATCAGCGTTACAGGTTGCTGCGTTCCAATATCGACCTTTCGCTATTGTGGAAGCGGCGCTGGTTTATCATTACAATGATGGTGGGGTTTTCGCTGATGTCTTTGCCGGCACCGGCGGGGCTGACCCATAATGGCCTGGTTGTTCTTGCCATGTCGGTTATGGCCACGATGCTGTTTATCAGCGAGGCGGTGCCGCTGCCCACGGTGCCGTTGCTGATCATTGTCGGTGAAGTGATCTTGCTGAAAGTTGACCCCACGAAAGTGGCGCAAAGCTTGATGACGGATTCTGTGCTGTTCATCATGGGCTCGCTGATGCTGGCCGTGGCCGTGGTGAAGCAACGATTGGATAAGCGCATTGCGTGGTGGATTGTGCGCATGACTGGCACCAATGTTTACTGGATCAGCTTTGGCATCACCACAGTGTGCGGATTGTTGGCGGCGTTGATTGGTGAACATACGGTGGCGGCGATGATGTTGCCGGTGGGTGTTACCTTGATCACACTGACATCCAATGATCCCAAAAAGGTTCATAATCTGGCGGCAGTAATTTTGTTTTCAATTTCTTACGGCTGTTCGATTGCCGGTGTGGCCACACCTTCTGGTGGTGCGCGCAACGCCATCATGATCAGTTATTGGAAGGACTTCTTCTACAATCCTTCCGATCCGGCGACCAATCGCTATCTGATGGATTATGTGCATTGGGCGATATATTCATTTCCAATGTTTGTTGTGCGTTTGCCGATTGTTGCAGCGCTTCTCGTCTTCACTTTCAAACCCGAAACGGTGGATATGTCGCGCGCCATCAGCCGTTTGCGTACGCAGGTTTCCATGCAAGGCCCGATGCGCGGCTCAGAATGGATGACCATCATCATCTTTGCCGTAACAATCGCGTGCTGGGTTCTGTTCTCTGCCCAATTGGGCTTGGGTGTTATTGCGATTGCGGGCACAGCCGCGTTTCTGATTTTTGGGCTGGTGCGCTGGGAGGATATTAATGCCGGCGTCAACTGGGGCGTGGTTCTGCTCTATGCCGCTGCCATTTCATTGGGTGTTGAGATGAAGGCCACGGGGGCGGCTGAATGGGTGGCAGGCAGTGTGATCCATGCCTTGGCCGCAGTTGGGGCTGGCAGTGATTTTGGTTTCAACACAGCAATAGCGCTTTTGACCATTGGGGTTTCAAACACCATGACCGCAGGTGCAGCCGTTGCCGTGCTGGCCCCGATTGTTCTCAAAACGGCTGTGGCTGCTGGCGAGGATCCGTTGCGGGCTGGTTTCATCACCGCCATCTCATCAGCCTTTGGTTATCTCACGCCAGCAGCGCAACCGGCCTTCACAATTATCTATGCTTCTGGCTATCTCAAAGGCTCGGATTTCTTTAAGATTGGCATTCGCATGATGATTATTTCTATCGTCGTGTTGCTGTTGACGGCGACTTTCTATTGGCCGCTGATCAAGGGCTGAACGAACGGAGACTTGATGTGGCATTAAGTTTGTTCAAACGCACCCAACTTTCTGATCGCCAAGAGGCGGCGGTTAAAAAAACCTTGTCGAATTTGCGCAGCCAAAGGCGCAATCGCTTTCGCATCTTGGCCTGCATTGATGGCAGCGATGAATCATTTGTAACAGTCAGGCAAGCTGCAAGGATCGCAGCGACAGATGATAGCGATATCATCATTCTTTATGTGCGGCCGATCGATCAAGGCCTGCATTCTGGCGGGCTTCAAGTGCGGCTGGCGCGCCAGAACATGATGGATGCGGGCTTTGAATTGCCCGGCGTTTCCTATCTCAAGCACGCGCTTGAGGTTTTGAAAGAAGAGGGTGTGGACGCTGAAAGCTGGCCGCGCCTTGTTGAACACCAAGACGCTTGGGGCGACCCCGCGGGCGACAATAAGGCCGAATATCGCAGCCCGGAAGGGCGCAGCGTTGTCGTGAAGTTAAAGACAGCACCTGATGTGGCGGTGGGCATTCTTGATCAGTATGAGCTTGGGCCCTATAATCTTATGATATTGGGTGAGCCATCACGCTGGCGCGGCGAGTTTAAGGCTTTCCTTGATGCGGGCGTCGTGCAGACGGTGACCACCATGGCCCCCTGTTCGGTTCTGGTCGCACGGCCAACGACAACGACAGATCGCAAAGGCTTTTTTATCTGCACCGATGGGTCTTCGCGCTCGATGCAGGCGGTGCGCCGCGCTGCGGTTTTGGCGCATATTATGGGCGAACCGATCACGTTGTTTTCAGTGGCACAGGATGAAAGCGGCAAAGGAGCGGCAGAGGAAGCCGTGGCCAATGCCAAGGCCTTGCTCAAAGCCATGAAAATTCAGGTTGCTGAAACCAAGATATCTGTGGGGAAAGCAGCTGCCGAAATTGTCGATGTCGGATCTCACTACAATGTCATCGTCGTGTCAGACGAAGGGCGTAGCCGTCTGCAGCGTCTTATCAAAGGCTCAATTGCCTCTGATGTTGTGCGGCAAGCGCGAACCAGTGTTTTGGATGTGAGATGATGAGCGATTATCAACTTTATTGTTTTGGTGAGTCCGGCAACTCCTACAAAGCAGCCTTGATGCTGGAGCTTGCAGGGCAGAAATGGGAACCAATCTTTGTTGATTTCTTCAATGGAGAAACGCGCACACCCGAATATCGTTCTCAGGTGAATGAAATGGGGGAAGCCCCGGTTCTGGTTCATGGCGACAAAAAAATTTCGCAATCCGGGGTAATCCTTAATTATCTGGCCGAACAGACGCGGAAATTTGGCCCCAAGAGCGAAGATGAGCGTCGCGAGATTCTGCGTTGGACGCTTTTTGATAATCATAAATTGACAAGCTATATCGCAACCCTGCGCTATATGATTGCTTTGGCAAAAACCGGTGAAACACCGGTGACGGAATTTCTGCGTGGGCGCGTTTTGAACAGTTTGAAGCTTGTGAATGGCCACTTGACCAACCATGATTTCATGATCGGCAAGCGCCCAACAATCGCAGACTTATCAATGTGCGGCTATCTCTATTATGACGACGAGTTGCCGTTCGCGCTTTCAGATTTTCCCAAGGTCGAAAACTGGCTGGACCGGATCAAGAACATCCCCGGCTGGAAACATCCCTATGATCTGATGCCGCGGAAGGCCTAAGCTTCCGGCTCTTCCGTTGAATCGAGATATTCGTTCAAGTGATCAAGGTTTTCAAAACGCATCCAGCCTTCATCGGTTTCGGCTTCGACCGTATCATCTGACAAAATGCGCGCGGGCCTGCCACGGATGATTTTTTCTTCAACCACATAGAGATGAGGATCAACGCCCTCCGCTTCCGCAGCGTCAATTTCTGCGGCAGGCGGTGCACCGGCGGTGGCTGCAGCGACAGCGTGAACCGGTTCGGCATGTTCCTCATGGCCAGTCATGCTGTCTATGCCACCAAGTGCCTTTTTGATATCGGCTTTGGCTTCATCGAGTGCAGCAAGCGTATCAGCAACACTGTTCTTTGGCGCTTCTTTGGCTGCAGCACTTGAGGCCATAGCAGCACCTGCCACGGCAACAGCGGCAGTGGCTTCAGCGGCGGTGCGGCCAAAGCGAACGGGGATTTGTGCTGCTGTTGAGGCTTCTTCGAAAGCGGGCTTGGCAATCATTGAAACGGGGGCTTCAACGGGGCCTGCACTTTCCCGGGGCGAACTCAAAGCATTAATTACACCGCCAAGGCCCAAACTGAGCACACCGCCTACAAAGAGGATTGCTGCAGTATCAGGCATCAAGCCATAGGCCTGCATGCGGCCCGGTGATATCGTCGTAAATAGTGCCAGGGCAATGCCTGCCGCCGCCAATAATATGCCAAGAACCCACATTAATTTTGACATCACTTCTCCCCTTCTGGACGAATCAATCCGCCCATTGCTCAATTTTTGATTGAAGCCAGACTCTCGTTAACATTTTGTGAAGCATAATCCCGAATGTTTCAAGCTTCGAATATGATTTTTGGGGCGGGTTTTACACCGGAACCACCCTCAATTGCTGCCCAAATCTGCTTGGCAATGGCGACATAGGTGGCGGTGTGGGGTGAATTTGGCTGGCTCACGACGATCGGCTCACCTGAATCAGACCCCACACGCAGTTCCAAATCCAGCGGAATTTCGCCAAGAAAAGGCACACCCAATTTGATGGCTTCTGCCTTGGCTCCGCCATGCGAGAAAATTTCGTGGCGCTTGCCGCAGCCATCGCAAATGAAATAGCTCATGTTTTCGATGATGCCGAGCAGCGGCACATTCACCTTTTTAAACATGTTGATGCCCTTGCGCGCATCAAGCAGCGCCAAATCCTGTGGTGTTGATACAATCACGGCACCAGATAATGGAGTGTTCTGGGCGATGGTCAATTGCGAGTCGCCGGTGCCGGGGGGCATATCAATCACCATCACATCGGTTTGCGACCAGGCAACCTCACGCAACAGCTGGGTGAGTGCCGACATAACCATGGGCCCGCGCCAAATCATCGGTGTGTCTTCTTCGATCAAAAAGCCGATTGAAGCCACTTCCACGCCAAAGCGCTCCATGGGTTTCATGCGCTTGCCCTCAGTATCGCTGGCTTGGGGCTTTCCGGTGATGCCAAACAATTTTGGCATGGAGGGGCCATAAACATCAGCATCAAGCACCGCCACTTTCAAGCCAATGGATTTTAACGCCAATGCCAAATTAATCGCTGTTGTTGATTTGCCCACACCACCCTTGCCCGATGCCACCGCGATTAAATGTTTCACACCGGGCACGCCATTGCGCAGGGTTTGAGCTGAACTTACTTTGGGGCCGGGTTCGCGGCTTGGTTGCCTTTCCGCTGTGAGGGCAACAATAGCTTTGGTGACTCCTGGCATGGCGCTCACCGCCTTCTGAACAAAGGCCTGAAGCTGCTCCATGCTTTTCATGTGTTGTGGATCGGCGTTGAGGGCAAACATCACCTGCCCGCCTTGCACAACAATTTCTGAAACCAATCCCGCACCCACAATATTGCCGCGCCCATCTGGGGCTGCAATGCGTTTAAGTTCGGCGAGCACTTGTTCTTTTGTCACATCAGGCATTATGGTTTCCGATTTATAAATAGAGTGTGCCTTGTGCTATAGTTGCTTTCAGCACTGCTCGCTAGTGACCTGCAATTGTCTCAATCTTTACCTTTTCTCCACATCGCCCATTAGCGATTTCTTGTTAGGAAAAGGCTTCATTTTAATCGGGACATTTAGCCATGCTGGTTGAAGCGGCTTTAGATAATCCAGAAAATCGGCAAAATTTTCATTTTGACGAGCAACCCGAATCCTTTAAGAATTTAGCTCCATCTCAGTTTGAAGATTCATTGCCACGCGAAGCCTCTATCCCCTGGCAGCGCGACCTATTGGAATCTTTTCTGCGCAATCAGTTGCTATTAGCGCCTGTCATGCCGCTATTGGCGCTCATGTTTGGCCTAACGGCGATGAGCTGGGTGCCGATGGTCACGGCCGTATCGTGGCTTATTGCGGCGCTTGGTTGCAGCTCTATCCAATTGGCCCTGTGCCAACTCTATTTCAAACAACCGCGCGATGTTCACGAGCAGCGCGATTGGGTTGGCATGATTTCCGCTTCCGAGCTTTTGCAAGGGGCCTGCTGGGTGATGCCACTGTTTCTATTTTGGCCACATTCAAACACGCTGCAAGGTGCCTTTATCATATCGGCTATTATGGTAGTGAGTGCCGCACGGTTTTTGCTCGTCAATAATTTCATGCCCGTGTTGATTGCCGGCACTTGCGTGATGACAATCGGTGTTGCCTATCGCTGCGCATTTGAATTTGGCCCGATCTATTTGGCGTTGGCTGGTTTGATCATCACACTTGAAGTATTCTTCCTGTTCATCGCGCGGCAATTGCAGGGTACAGCGCGTGATATGATCATCTACCGAAACCAAAAAGATGTTTTGATTGGCGAACTCAAACAAGAGCGTGACCGCGCTGAAACGGAAAAGAAAAAAGCCGAAGCTGCAAACCGTGCCAAATCATCATTTCTCGCCAATATGAGTCATGAACTGCGCACGCCATTGAATGCCATCCTTGGTTTCTCAGAGATTTTGGAACGTGAATTGTTTGGGCCAATAGCAAACTCAACTTATAAAGATTATGCGGGCGACATTCATAATTCAGGGCAATATCTGCTTGGTTTGATCAATGATATTCTCGATATTTCGCGTATTGAGGCGGGCCGCCGCGAGATTCGCGATGAACCTTTTCATTTGCTGGAAGCTATGGATCACGCCAGCCATTTGATGGAGATTGCTGCGGCCGAGAAGGGCATTAATGTTGCTTATGATGCGCAACATGGAACCCCTAAAATATTGTGCGATGTTCGCGCGATCAATCAAATTGCCATCAATCTTTTGACCAATGGCGTCAAGTTTACACCCAAGGGTGGAACGGTCACCATGTTTGCCAATCATACTGCGATGGGCACGGTTGAGTTTCATGTGAAAGATGATGGGCCGGGCATTCCTGCTGATGAACTGACACTTTCATTGGCGGCATTTTCGCGCGGCAGCTTGGCTACTAAAAAGGCTATTGATGGCGCAGGCTTAGGCCTCTCCATTGTCAAAGGTATCATGGAACTTCATGGTGGCAGCGTTGAGATCAGAAGCGTGCTTGGCATGGGCACCGAAGTGATTTGCACCTTCCCAGCTAAGCGTGTGCTTTCCGGCCCGCGCGGGGAGATCATCGCCGGACCTTCGATCCAATCAGACACCCAGCGCAAGCTCATCTCATTGACAGCCTAGATTATTCCTTATTGGTAACGCCAGCGCTGGCAAAAGTTGCCATGTCATTGTGGCAATTGACAGCGGCCTTAACAATGCCCGCAGCCAATGCAGCGCCTGAGCCTTCACCCAGACGCATCCCCAAATCAAGCAAGGGCTCCTTGCCGATTTTGGCGAGCAGTTTGCGATGTGCAGGTTCAGCAGAACGATGAGCGGCCATACAGTGATCAAGAGCAGTTGGATCAAGCTTGAATAAAACGGCTGCCGCTGCGGTTGCCACATAGCCATCAATCAAAACCGGCACACGTTCCATTCTGGCGGCCAAGATTGCACCGGCCATTGCACTCAACTCGCGCCCGCCCAAACGACGGAGCACTTCCAATGGATCATGCAGATGATCTTTATGCAGAGCTATTGCGCGGCGAATGGCATCAGCCTTGCGCTTTAAACCTTCGGCATCGACACCTGTGCCCGGCCCCACCCATTCTTCTGGTGTGCCGCCAAACAGGCCATAGGCCAAGGCTGCGGCAATTGTTGTGTTGCCAATGCCCATTTCGCCGATGCAGAGCAGGTCACAGCCACCAGCAATTGCTTCCATGCCATAGGCAAAAGTGGCGGCACAGTCTTTTTCACTCAAAGCGGCTTCCTGGGTGATGTCGGCGGTTGGTTGCTCCAAGGCCAGTTCAAATACTTTCAAGCCCAAATCAAAGGTCTTGCAAATCTGGTTTACCGCAGCTCCGCCATGTTGAAAGTTGGCCACCATTTGCGCGGTTACGGCTTGCGGATAGGCGGCCACACCTTGGGCTACCACGCCATGATTGCCGGCAAAAACCGCAACCACTGTTCGCTCAACGCGGGGTGGATAGCGGCCTTGCCATGTTGCCACCCATTCGGAAATACCCTCCAACTTGCCCAAGGCACCTGGCGGCTTGGTCAGCTGGGCTTCATGGGCTTTGGCCAGTGCGGCTTGCTCCATATCCGGTTTAGGCATGTTCTTGATCAGGGCGCGAATATCGTCAAAGGGAAGTCCGGTGGTCATTTCAGTGATTTTCCTTATCATCGCTTTTCTTGCGATATTTTTTCCACAGTTTTAACTGGGCCTGCTAGTGGTTGTAACCGACGGGACCGACGCCGCGTCTCTAACACTTCATAATGGCAAGTCACATCGAAATTTGGTCATGAACGACACTTTATCTAGCGACCCCGAAAATAGCGGGCGGTTTCGACCTTTTGCAGAAATCCTCGTCAGTTTAGGATTTTTGACGCGATTTCCTATTCCCTTTCTGCGCACGATTGATCCCCCACCGCTGGCGCAATCCATGCGATTCTTCGGCATCGCGGGTGGAATAATTGGCGCATTGAATGGTTTGGTTCTGGTTGGGCTCGATTGGCTGCATGTACCTCATATGATGACCGCCATCTTAGCCTGCGCAAGCGGACTGATCGTAACGGGTGCATTGCATGAGGATGGCTTGTCAGACAGCGCTGACGGAATTTTTGGTGGGCGTGACCAACAGCAACGCCTCTTGATTATGAAAGACAGCCGCATTGGAACATTTGGAGCCTGTGCACTGGTGGTGGCGTTGCTCTTGCGCATATCGGCCTATGATGTGCTTTTGCAATTGCCTGATGTTGTGATCATCCTTGTCGTTGCGGCAGTCGGGGCTTTTTCGCGGGCCATGGTGGTTGATATGATGTGGGCCACTAGGCCCGCGCGAAGTGACGGTCTTTCGGTTCTGGCGGGGCGGCCCGGGCGCAAAAGTGCGCTGTTTGCGATTCTAACGGCGGGCGCCTTCACACTTTATGCCGGGGCTTTCGTGAGACCGGACACAGGTATCATCGCCTTAGCAATGGCTGGGGTTTTGACGGCATTGGCAAGACGCACTGCAATTGCAATGATTGGTGGGCAGACAGGCGATATTTGTGGCGCAGTGCAAGTGATCGCCGAGCTTGGGATGCTGATCGGGATTGTGGCAACGATCGGTTAACCTTGGTTTTAAATTTAAAGGTCTTGTGAACCTTTCCTGATTGGAGCCCACGCTAAGCTTGCTTCACAGTGGTGGAGTTTGTGATGCGTGTTTCGGGCCCGTTGCCGAGTTTGGTTTTATCCGTATTGTTGATTGGCAGTGCTGGCTTGCCTGGCTTTTCAGCCAATGCCCCAGTTCAACCCGCCCTTCGATTGATGGCATTGACCGAGCTGAAAGCGGGAAGCTTGGATCATTACACAGCACGGGCAACAATCAACAAAACCGATATTGATGTTATGATCGATACTGGTGCCAGCGTGGTAGCACTAAGCTATGAAGATGCGCAGCGCGCCGGACTTCGGCCCAACACATTGGATTATATGGTTCCGGTTTCGACAGCCAATGGTGTTGTGAAGGCCGCGCGCGCCACACTTGACCGGGTGGAAATTGACACTGTGCATGTTGATAATGTGGATGCGCTGGTGCTGCCTGCAGGGGCTTTGAATGGCACATTGTTAGGCATGAGTTTTCTTTCCAAGCTTTCCAGCTTCAAATCCGAAAATGGGGTTTTGACCTTGAAAAACTGACGCGCGCTGGCCATAAGGCGGCGTTTGCGCAGTGCCGAACACCGGCAATCAGGTTCAATTTAGCAGTATGGATGATTTTCGTTTTCCCGATATTGAAACACCTTGTGTGAAGGTGTGCGTGGTCGATCCTGAAACCCAATTTTGCATTGGCTGCGGGCGCACGCGCGACGAGATTTCTGGCTGGATTGGCATGACACCTGTCACACGTCATCAGATTATCGGAGCACTGCCGGAGCGTATGGAGACCCTGACCTTGCGCAAGCGCCGCAAGGGTGGCAGGCAGGGGCGGCTGGCGTCAATTGCCTAAGCTGCCTGACGCGCGGCTTGCTCCTCAACCACATTCAAAGCATGGTTCAGAACTTCAAGTCCGGCATTTGGTTTGCAGCCCTCTGTAGAAAGCACCTGCCGCCACATGCGGCCGCCGGGTTGGGCGTGATAGAGGCCCAGCATGTGCCGTGTAATTTTGTGAAGGGCCAAGCCTTCGCTGAGGTGATTTGCGATGTAGGGCAGCATGGTTTCCACCACTTCGCGGCGCGAGGTGACTGGCGCAATACGACCCATAAAAAGCGGATCGACTTCAGCCAATATCCATGGGTTATGATAGGCTTCGCGGCCAAACATCAAACCATCCAAATCCGAAAGATGAATAATTTCCTTTTTAGGGCTTGACATTCCTCCATTTAGGATTATATTCAATTGCGGAAAGGATGTTTTAAGGCGGTGAACACGGTCATAATTCAATGGTGGTATTTCACGATTTTCTTTGGGGCTGAGGCCCTGAAGCCAAGCTTTGCGCGCATGTACGACAAAGGTTTCGCAGCCTGCACCCGCCACTTGCTTGACAAAATCTTGCAGCCCTTGCTCTTCATCTTGATCATCAATGCCGATGCGGCATTTCACTGTCACCGGAACTTTGACCGAAGCCCGCATCGCCGCAACACAATCAGCAACCAACTGCGGCTCGGCCATCAAACACGCGCCAAAGCGACCTTCTTGAACTTTGTCAGATGGGCAGCCGACATTGAGATTGATTTCAACATGGCCAAAATCTTCGCCGATTTTTGCAGCTTCGGCCAAGCCCTTTGGATTGCTGCCACCAAGTTGAAGCGCTACGGGTTGCTCTCCCGCATCAAAGCCCAGCAGCTTCTGCCGATCGCCATGGCGCACCGCCATATCGGTCACCATCTCAGTATAGAGCAAGGCATGACTGGAGAGCTGGCGATGAAAAAATCGGCAATGCCGATCAGTCCAATCCATCATCGGCGCAACGGCGAACAGCTTCCCGTTCGCCGCTGGCAATTTGGCAGCGGTGTTGTTCATCATGTTGCGACGGGGTTTAGCGCGAAGTGGGTGCAAAGC
>JAYVXY010000235.1:0-3596 GCA_043784785.1 Aestuariivirga sp.
CCCCATTGCCACTGGCGGGGATAGATGGCACTTCTGACCGACAATGAAGTTAAACTATTTATTCAAGACTGTCGAATTTCAGCACCTTTATGGGGCAGGGCTCGTCGGCAATCACCCTATCAGCAGACAAATTGCGGTCTACACATGAGGTCTCAATCGGGCCAAAAGCGGTCGCTGCCGCTGCATCATGCGTGCTGACAAAAAGTATGGTGATCTTCTCGCCACGTTTCTTCATTTTGCATATGTCTTCAGCGTGAGGACGATTGTTATACATGCCCATGGCCAATCCTCAAAATTCCTGCGGCTGGTAATCTGCGGCTTCTCCCGGCATGATGGTCTTGAGCAGTTCAACTGATTTCTCTACACCCTCTTCGCGACCCAGCATCACGTCTTCATGTTCAATCGAAAGCCAGCCGTCATAGCCATTCATGCGCAGGCGGTAGCAGAGATCGCGCCAGAAGCTCTCGCCATTACCGAAGCCCAGAGTGATGTAGCTCCAGGAACGCTCGGCGATCCTCATGAGTGAGCCGTTTTCGAGGCGCGAATTCACATCGCACACCGGCTTGTTGATGAACGTGTCCTTGGCATGCGTGTGATAGATGGCATCTCCCAGCGCATCAATGGCGGCGATAGGATCAGCCCCCATCCACATCAGATGCGAAGGATCAAAATTTGCGCCTACCACATTGCCAATCTCCCGGCGTAAGCGCTTCAGCGTGGCCACATTGTAAACGAGTTGATTGCCATGAAGCTCCACAGCGAGTCTAACGCCGTTTGATTTTGCGAAGGCGGCGAGTTTGGCCCAATATGGCAGTGCACGTTCTTCCCATTGGTATTTCAGCATGGTCTGCGTCTCAGGCGGCCAGGAGGAGACAACCCAATTGGGCATTTTGTCACCCTGGGCACCCTCCGGCAGTCCAGACATGCACACCACGGTTTCAACACCCAAGGCACCGGCCAGTTTGATCGTGTCGTAAAGCGCTCCCGATTGCTTGTCACCTTCAGTGGGGTGGAGTTGATTGCCATTGGCATTGAGCGCGATGATATCAATGCCGCGCGACTTGACGGCTGTCAGTAAGCTCTTGCGCTCCGCTGAACTCGACAACATCTCATCCAAATTCAGATGTGGCGCTGAAGTCCAGTTTGCAGCATTGAATTCAACCCCCTTGATGCCGAGTCGCGCGGCCGTATCAAGCATCTCGCCCCGCGACAAATGGCCTAGTGAGTCCGATACCATTCCGATCTTCATGGTTTCCTCACGCGTAGAATTTTGGTTTGGTGATTTGTTTCACAGCTACTGTGGTGCGGGAGTTCAGGGCTTCAACGCCTGCCATCGCCACAGCGGTGGAGCAATATCCATCCCAGGCGTTTGCACCGATGTTGGGCTTGCCCGTGTTCAGCGTCTTAACCCAAGCAATATTCTGGCGACGGTAAGCCTCGACAAAGCGCGGACGCCAATCAGCAGGATATGTGTTGATCTGTTTGAGATCGAGATTGATATCGGCATTGACCGGCGCGCGCAGGAGTGCCGTGCCCTTTTCACCCACCAGTTCGCCACGCACATCATAGCCGTAGGTGGCACTGATATTGACTTCGATATTCACCAATTGGCCCGCAACGGTTTCCAGCACCATAAATACCGGCGCAGTTTCCCCACCTGCAGGCGGGCGGAAAATGTTGATCGATTTGAAGTCGGAATCCAGCATCCAGCGCGCCACATCAAATTCATGAGGTGCTGAATTGCAGATCGCCATTGAGGCCTGGAATCCATAGGCTGGCGCCACATTGCGGTGAAGGCAATGGAACATTAGCGCCTTGCCTAAGTCACCACGCGTGAGCAGTGATTTGATCTCGGAATAAGAAGGATCAAAGCGGCGCATGAAACCGAGCTGAACCAAGTGTTTGCCGCGCTTTTCTTCTGCGGCCAAAACTGTCAGACATTCATTCAAATCTTGCGACAATGGCTTCTCGCAAAGAACTGGCTTTCCTGCTTCAATGCATGCAATGGTGAGCGAGGCATGAAACTGATCGGGCGCGGCGATCACCACCGCATCAACATTTTTATCGTTGATCACGGCCAAAGGATCGGACGCAATATTTTGCGCACTTGTTGCGTCGGCGACTTTCTTAGCGCGCGTGGCATCGGCATCGCAGATGAACTGGAGAGATGTTCCGGGCACTTCCTCAGCAAAGAGACGTGCGTGATCCGCACCCATGATGCCTGCGCCAATCAACCCAACCCGAATAGTCATTCCAAATTCCTCTCATTGATCTTGAAGGGGCGCCAATACATTGATCGCTACGAGACAGCGAAGGCCGCCCTGAAGGCTTGCAAAGCGTCCTCTTCTTTTCCCAACGCAAACGCCTCAAGACCGATCGGGCCCTGGTATCCCAGCTTCCTCAGGGCTTGCACCACGTTCTTGAAGTTGATTTCTCCCGTGCCTGGCTCACATCGTCCTGGATTATCAGCCACCTGAACTTCACCGATCCATGGCAGGCATTTCTCACACCACCGGATGAGATCACCTTCGCCGATCTGCGTGTGATAGAGATCAAGATTGATCCGCAATTGGGGCCGGTTGACCGAGGACACCAGAGCCAGAACATCGGCTGTTGAACCAAACGGGCAGCCGGGATGGTCCAGCGGGTTGAGGTTTTCGAGCGTATAGGTCAGGCCCTCCTGCTCTGCCAGATCACAGATCCGGTTCAGCGTATCGCGGGCTTTGAGCCACATTGGACCGCTCACCAACTCTGTTCTTACGATTGGGATTCCACCATCACCAAGTCCTGTTCCATGGAGATTGAGTCTGGTCACTCCGAGGCGCTTTCCAACTTGCGCCGTCTCGCGCGCTGATTTCAGCAGCAGGTCAGCACCTTCATCGTCGGCCAGGCGACCCTTCAGGTAACCATTCATGATGGTAAAATTGGCGCCTGTCTTTTCCAACTTTGAAAGATCGTGCGCGGGCCAGTTCCACAGGCCGACGCCAAATCCCATTTCCTTCAGGCGGCTGGCGCGCCATTCGATGGGCTTGTCCCGCCACAGCATTTCGGCACAGGCGGCCAGGGAAAATTGTGCGGGCATTTTGGTGTTCCTCAGAAGGTGATTTGCAGGATACGCAGTGCTGTGCCGGGTGGCCCGGCACCTTCAGTGCGCCGCGTGAGTTTCGATTTCCGCTTCAAGTTCGGCCATGGCTTCGCCACCGGCCATGAGATCGGTTATTTCTTCGCGGGTTTTCTCGCCCTTCTTGAAGTCAGCCGCGATGGCGCCGCGGATCAGAACTGCAAAGTGATCACCAACTGCCATAGCATGTGTGACTTGATGGGTGATGAACACCACTGCCAGACCGCGCTTCTTGGCCTGGTTGACGATGCGCAGCACGTGGCTGGCCTGCTTGACACCCAGGGCCGCCGTTGGTTCATCAAGGATCAATACGCGCGCGCCGAAATGTACCGCGCGCGCAATCGCCAGAGACTGGCGTTCGCCACCTGAAAGCCCACCCACCAGCCGGTCACCATCATCAATGCGGGTGATGCCAAAGCTTTGCACGGATTTAACCGCAATCTCGTTAGCCTTTTTCCGGTCGAAGATCTTGAAT
>JAYVXY010000236.1:0-11516 GCA_043784785.1 Aestuariivirga sp.
ATTGGCATTTGCCAGAGTGTCCAAGAGCATAAGAGGGCCGATTGGGTCGCTCGGTAACGCCATAATTGATTGAACCAGACTTCCCAACGCTAGTCGCCATCCTCCAACTGCTTCTTGATATTTCTGTGCTTTAACTAACCACTCAAATTTTCCTTCCGAGAGGAACAGGGCTCGAGCCAGTTTAGCGCAATCGTGGTCATGGCCGCTGAGCTGCGCTTGATTGAACTTGTCAAAAAGGATTTGTCGATTTTCGGATGGCAACTGGGCCAGAATTTTTTCTGCCCACTCAAACTCGTTGGCATTTAAAAAAAATGCAACAGCACGATCTCGAACAGCAGAATGTTGGGCTAACGGGATTATTTGAGGCCAAAGTCGATACCCCACCGCATCCAATTCCAGTAGCGCAGCCATTGCCGCTACTCGCAAGACTTCATCTTCGCTTTGCAGAAGGAATTGGTAATAGACAGGCAACCCTTGTGAACAAAGTGAAAGAGATTTTAATCCTGTTAGAGCAGAGTCAGCCATAAGCTTCCACATTGTTTCGCGCTGCCAGAATATTTAAAAGGCAACATAGTGTTAACATTTCGAAATGGTAATCCATAGAAATCAAGTTGCTTAAGTAGGATTGTTCAAAAAAAGAGAGCGCTTTAAGCGCTCTCTTAGTAGTATCCCAGACCAAACTTTCAAGTGTTAGAAATGAACATTAAATCCTATCGAAGTTTCAAACACTTTAGGTTTGAAGCCAAATGTTTCGTTACTACTGGTCACATCAATAGAACCCAAGTCATAATATCTAGCGTCAAGGACCAGCGAAACATTTTCCGATACCTTATGTTCAACACCAAGGCCCACATTCCACCCAGTCATCATGTGTGAGGAGCCATCCCTCTCATTATTATCATGGTGGTGGGTGACCACGTCCCCGAGCGCTAAACCGCCCTCGACATAGAATAAAGTTTCAGGACTCATCAAGAAACCGGCCCGAGCATCTAAAGCACCCAAACCCTTCACCCCATAGGACAGTTTTGGCTGGCCACTCGCATTGACATTGCAGCCATTAGAACTTGTGCAGTTTGCGTCTTCGCCAAGAAGCGCATTAACGTCAGCTGAGACGCCAACAATAAAATTGCTACCCGTGTCGAAATCGTAACCCAATTTTCCGCCAATCAACATATTACTTCCCCGCGATGCATCAAGCGGTGAGGTGCTATTTTGGTAATTATTGTTATAATCGGCAATCTGGCCGCCAACACTAGCATAGCCCAAATTGATTCCGCCGTAAAAACCTGACCAAGTAGGGGGAAGTGTCGGATCGGCAGCTGAAGCAGAATTAACGCCCACCACCATCGCACCCACCGCGACTCCAAGCATGATTAATTTTTTCATTTCCAACTCCCAATTCTGTTTAAGGAGCGCAATTCGAATCTTTCCATCCCGCTCAAGGCAAATTAAAGCCTAAAGAAAAACTAAGTAAAGCCACAATCCTTAAAAACTTATATAAACAAGTGGTTTGTTGCAGAACTGCAACAACGGCTTTCCAATGGGAATCTGCTGTTATCGGTTATCTTCTTGATCTAATTGTATCATTGGATTTCAAAGCCAAACTTACTGCAATTTGCCCATCTGGTAGGCTGATTGAAATCGTAGTCTGAAACCGATGTTTGCAGCGCCAAGGAAGTCGCTTGAAGCGGAAAATAAGTTTAACTTGTTATAATACCAATCTTGGAAGCCCACCAATCTGTCATTTTTGCGCGTTCCTCCCAATAGAGCGCCCTATGATAGGCTTGGCGCACTTGATCGGCGCCTACATGGCCTAATTCAACTTCTATTGCATCAGCACTCCATAAGCCGCTTTCGTTTAGTAGGGTGGACGCGCTGGCGCGGAATCCGTGCGAAGTCATTTCTGAGCTCGAATAGCCCAAACGCCTCAATGCGGCGTTCATTGTGTTTTCACTCAGCGGTCGTTCAGCATATTGGGTGGAAGGGAACACTAAGCGCCGATTGCCGGTGTGGTTTTGTAGGTCGCGCAGAATACGTACGGCTAATGGTGCAAGCGGCTTTTTGTGAACCCGGCGCATTTTTGTGCGCATTTCGGGGATCACCCAAACGGCATTTTCTAAATCAAACTCAGACCATTCTGCTTGGCGCAATTCACTTGGCCGAGGATACAGCAACGCCATAAGCTTCAATGCAGCGCGGGTTTCTATTGTCCCCTCATAGTGCCAGATCGCGCAAAGCAGGCCAGCAAAGGCTTCCCAGTTCGTTAATGCCGCCCTATGCGTTACCTTTGGCGATACCAACGCGCCCCTTAGGCCAAAGGTTGGATCATTAGTCGCCATTGCGGTTGAAATCGCAAAGCGAAAGACTTGGCCAATGACAGCGCGCAATCGTTTGGCCGTTTCATAGTTACCCAGGGATTCAACTTTTTTGAGCGGAACGAGAATTTCAGAAGCTGAAATTTCGCCAATCGGTCGCCGTCCTAAATCCGGCAACGCAAGGCTTATCAGCCACCGCTTTTTGGTAATGGTCGCATCGGCCTTTCCTTCCCGCTCATTCTTGGTCAGAAAATTGTCCGAGACTGTCGCAAAGTTATTTTGCACCGCTGCTTGCCGAGCAATCTTATCTTGCTTCGACTGAAAAGCGGGATCGACGTGGGACGCCAGTAATTTCTTGGCCGCATCGCGCTTTTGTCGGGCCGCCGACAAACCAATCGCCGGATATGCGCCAAAAGACAAGAGCTTCTGCGAGCCGTTAAAGCGGTAAGCCATTCGCCAAAGCTTGGTCCCTTGCGGTGTCAGGTGAATATATAGACCGCCACCGTCGCTAAGTTTTAACGCCTTCTCAGCAGCCTTTAAGCTATTGATTTGTCTGTCATTAAGCGGCATTTGTTGGTATCCAATGTGCTTAAAACGCTCATATTCCGTTCAACTACCAACTTTTATACCAACAAATTCATCGGATACCAACACACTTCTTTGGATGTTGCAGGATTAAGATTCAACAGAAAGCATAAAAAAGCCCGCTTTTGCGGGATTTTTGAGATCTTATCGGACGACTATGGATTTTGATTTGGTGCCCTGAAGAGGACTCGAACCTCCACGACTTTCATCGCTAGTACCTGAAACTAGTGCGTCTACCAATTCCGCCATCAGGGCAACGGCGTGTCCATAGTCGGAGCACCTTGTGATTGTCAACCAAACTCCGCCACAGAGTTGGAGATTAGAGAGTCTTTGCATCCACCGTCCAAGCCCGTTAAAAGGCGGCTCACACGATATTTTCAAATCAGGGGCATATAAATTGGCAGCGACAAATTCCGATAAATTGATCACGGTGATTGGCGGTTCAGGCTTTGTGGGCCGCCATGTGGTGCAAAGCCTGGCCAAACGTGGTTACCGCATCAGGGTTGCTTGTCGAAGGCCCGATTTGGCCGGCCATGTGGTGCCGCTGGGTGTTCCGGGCCAGATTGTTCCGGTGCAAGCCAATATCCGTTTTCCGGCATCGCTGGCCGCCGTGTGTGATGGTGCCTATGCCGTGATCAATCTGACCGGTGTGTTGTTCAGCTCAGCTGCGCAGAGTTTTGATGCGGTGCATGTCTTTGGTGCATCAGCCGTGGCCAAGGCGGCTAAATCCGCCAAGGCGCATATGCTTATTCAACTTTCCGCCATTGGCGCCAATGAAAACAGTGCCAGTGCCTATGCAAGGTCAAAAGCTTTGGGTGAAAAGGGCGCTGCGGCTGCCTTTCAAGGCGCAATTATTCTGCGGCCCAGTATTGTGTTTGGCCCTGAAGATCATTTCTTCAACCAATTTGCTCAAATGGCCCGCTTCTCGCCAGTGCTTCCTTTGATCGGTGGAGGCAAAACCAAATTTCAGCCTGTGTTTGTGGGCGATGTGGCCGAAGCGGTAGCAACTTTGGTTGATCGTGGGCAGGCCGATGGCAAGACCTATGAATTGGGCGGGCCAGAGGTGATGAGCTTCAAACAGGTTTTACAATTCATTCTGGAGACCACCCAGCGTCATCGTTTGCTGCTGCCCATTCCCTTTGGCTTGGCGAAGTTGATGGGGGTAGTGGCCAGCCTGTTGCCCAAGCCGCCCCTGACCATGGATCAAGTTGAACTTTTGAAGACTGATAATATGGTTGATGCCAAAGCCGAAAACGAGGGCCGCAATCTATCTGGCCTTGGCATAACCGCCCGTAATGTCGAAGCGATTGTGCCGAGCTATCTCTATCGTTTCCGCAAAGCTGGTCAGTTCAGCTTGCCAAACACAAAGCCCGAATAAATCAGCCCAATCAAAGCACCACCCAACATCACGCGGTAGATCACGAAGGGCAAGAAGCTATTGGTGCGGATCAATCGCATCAGGAAAGCCACGGTTAGAAGCCCGATAAAGAATGTGAGAACGCCGCACAAAACCATGTCGCCGGTAATGGGCTCATGCGCCTTGAGGGCATGGCCGATCTTGGCGATGGAGCCCAAAGCATTGGCCGGGATCGACAACAGAAATGAGAATCGCGCAGCATCCCAACGCGTGAAACCCAAGGCACGGCCCGCTGTTATGGTTACACCCGAACGGCTTGTGCCGGGGTTCAAGGCTAACATTTGCGCGAGGCCATAAAACAACGCTGTCTTGGGTGTAATATCTGAAACCTTGTTGCGGCTCATGCCATAGGCATCTGCCGCATAGAGAAGAACGCCGAACACAATCGAGTTAATCGCTACCACGATAGGCAAGCGCAGGGCTTGGTCAAAACCTGTCACTTGGAATATCAGGCCCAGAACGATGATTGGAATCGTGCCAACGCACACATTGATCAAAAGTCTCGACGACGCGGTTTGCTGGCGCTTGATAAGATCAATCAATCCATGGAACATCGAAACAACATCGCGCCAAAAATACAAGGTGGTGGCCAGCAGCGTTCCAAGATTGGTGATCGCATCGGTGAGCACACCTTGATCTTGCCAGCCCATTATTTGTGGCACCCAAATCAAATGTCCCGACGAAGAAATTGGCAGATATTCGGTGATGCCCTGAATTAAAGCCAGTACGATAATTTGCTCAATTGACATGAATATCCCCGACTTTTCGAATTGACCTTAAGATTGTCGAATCTCTTGCTGCTATAGCAGACTGGGCTTATATGCCAGAAATTCCCTGACACAAGAACGGCATATCGCTTTAATTATTTTTCAGATTGGTCACAATATTGATGCCGAAACTCTATCATTTTGTACTTGATCCCTATTCGCGGCGCGTGCGCCTGAGCTTGGCCGAATATGGTGAGCAATGCCAGTTGGCCGATGAACGGCCATGGATGCCGAGCCAGACGGTGGTTGACTTAAATCCATCAGGCCTGTTACCGGTGTTGGTGGAGGATTCAGGCCTGGCCATTTCGGGCATTGAGGCCTTGAGCGAATATCTCGAAGAAACCCGCATGGGAAAACTCAGGCTTTTGCCGGGCAATGCCTATGCCCGCGCCGAGATCAGAAGATTGGTCGCCTGGTTTGATGTGAAATTTTATACCGAAGTGTCTGAGCCATTGCTGACCGAAAAAGTGATCAAGCGCTTTCTCGATTACAATAAGGGCGGTGGTGCGCCTGATATGGCCCGCGTGCGCCACGCTAAATCAATGCTGAAGCCACATCTCGATTATGTTGCATTTTTGGCCGAAGAACGCTCTTGGTTGGCTGGCGAAGAGTTGTCGATTGCCGATTTGGCCGCCGCCGCGCATATTTCAGCAATCGACTATCTGGGTGATATTGATTGGGCTGAATATCCAGTTGCTAAAAGCTGGTATCAGCGCATCAAATCCAGGCCGTCTTTCCGCGCGTTGCTGCCCGACTTGCTTCCCGCCATGCCGCCGTCCGCCACTTACGCTGATCTTGACTTCTGATCTGGTCACCGCGCTTAAAGCCAAGGCCCGCGAAATAGGCTTTGATGAAGTGCGGATTACCAAGGCTTCTTTGGCTGCTACAATTGGTGATGAATTAGAGGCCTATGTGGGCGCTGGCCATCACGGCGACATGGGCTGGATGGATGAAACCCTGGAGCGGCGCAAAGCCCCAGATGCCATGTGGCCGGAAGCAAAGTCCGCAATCATGTTGGCAATGAATTATGATCAAGGCTTGGATGCCTTTGCGCGGTTGGAGCAAAAATCCACCGGCGTGATTTCAACCTATGCCCTAAACCGCGATTATCACGACATCATCAAATCGAAATTGAAAATTCTGGCCAGTTGGTTTGCAACAGTCAGCGGCCATGACGTGAAAGTGTTTGTCGATACCGCTCCACTGATGGAAAAGCCTTTGGCCGCACAAGCGGGATTGGGCTGGCAGGGCAAGCACACGAATTTGGTTTCGCGCCAATTGGGGTCATGGCTTTTTATTGGCAGCATTTTGACCACGGCCCAATTGCCAAGTGATGAGACAGAGATTGATCATTGTGGTTCTTGCCAAGCTTGTCTGGATATTTGCCCGACCAAAGCTTTTACAGCACCACACCAAATTGATGCCCGGCGCTGCATTTCCTATTTGACCATTGAACACAAAGGCCATATCGCGACTGAGTTTCGTGAAATGATGGGCAACCGCATTTATGGTTGTGATGATTGCCTGGCGATTTGCCCATGGAATAAATTTGCATCTGAAGCGCGCGAGATCAAGTTGAAAGCGCGCGAAGAATTGATTGAGCCGCAGCTTTCTGAATTATTGAAACTCGATGATGTTGCATTTCGCAAATTATTTTCGGGCTCGCCCGTCAAGCGCATTGGTCGTGATCGGTTTATCCGCAATGTGTTGATTGCCGCTGGCAATAGTGATGAATTAAGTTTGGTTCCGAAAGTCAAAAATCTGTTGAACGATGCGTCACCGCTGGTGCGGGCCATGGCGGTTTGGGCGTTGGGGCAGCTTTCAAAGGATGAGTTTATTAAAGCACGCAGCAGTGTAATTGAATTCGACGACAATGTTTTGACGGAATGGGATGCGGCATGAAACATCTACTCTGTTTTGGCTTTGGGTTTTCAGCCAAGGCGCTTTCGCAAAGACTTGGCGCAAAGGAATGGCGCATCACCGGAACCAGTCGCAGTGCCGAAGGCGCCGAAGTCATTCAGGCGCTTGGTTTTGATGGCATAATATTTGATGAGTTGAAATCGATCCCCGAATCCGTGACCCATATTGTGTCTTCGGTTCCGCCAAGTGATCAAGGTGATCCGATCTTGTTGCGTTTTGGTGGCGAACTGGCAAAGCGCGCGAAATATCTTGATTGGGTCGGCTATCTTTCAACCACAGGCGTTTATGGTGATCGCGGTGGAGCCATGGTCGATGAAGATAGTGATCTGCAACCCAATACAGACCGTGGGCACCGACGTGTTTCAGCAGAAGCAGCTTGGGTCGCCATTCCGAATTTGCCGCTTCATATTTTTCGCCTTGCCGGAATCTATGGGCCGGGGCGTAATGCGCTTGAGAGTGTCAAGTCAGGAAAAGCTCAGCGTGTGATCAAGGCCAGACAGATTTTCAGCCGCATTCATGTTGAAGATATTGCGGGCGTGCTTTTGGCTTCAATCAAAAATCCAAATCCCGGTCGGATCTACAATCTTGCCGATAATGAAGCTTGTCCGCCGCAGGATGTGATTGCCTATGCCGCTGAATTATTGGGTGTTGAACCACCTCCAGAAATCGCCTTTGAGGATGCCAAGCTTTCGGCCATGGCCAAGAGCTTCTATGCCGATTCAAAACGCGTCTCCAATGCGCGGATCAAGTCTGAGTTGGGATATGAGCTTCGGTTTCCCAACTATCGCATTGGTCTGCAGTCGTTACTCTAAACCACCCTCTATCTGTCATTCCCGCACTTGTTGCGGGAATCCATTTGTCAGCGTTATGGAAACTCACCTGAGCGTTTTCTCCGAAAACGCGATTTTTGATCCAACTAGTTGAGCGATGGATCCCCGCAACAAGTGCGGGGATGACAACTCGATAATGGAAACCATAAATATTTAAAGCGTTTCCCCGTCAGCATGTTTGGCCAAATCCAAAACCGTTTCTTGCAACAGTCGCAAATGCCCGGGCGTCGATAAGCGGTGATCACCGCCTTTGATAAAAGTCAGCGTGATGTCAGGCCCGCTTAAGGCTTCGAAGGTTTTAATCGCATGGGCGGGCGGGACGTCAACATCTTCTGAACCTTGCAAAATGCGAATTGGAAAGGGAAGTTGTAATCTATCACGTAATAGCAAATGCTGTTCGCCGTCGGCCAAGAGTTTGACCGTGATTGGATAAGGCTCGCCATAGGCCGAGGGGCGCATATGAACCCCAGTTTCTCTCAACTCTTTCCGTTCGGCATCACCAAATGCATCCCACATCAGATCTTGAGTCATGTCAGCGGCAGGGGCCAGAAGCACCATGCCCACAATGCGCCGAAACGCTGCGGGGTCTTCATCGCGCAAACGCCTGGCGAGGAGCAAGGCCAGCCAGCCGCCCATGCTGGAACCGATGATAATGCGCTTGCCATGTGCATATTGCAAAAACATGTGTACCGATTGTTCGAGCCATTTGCTGATCGTGCCATCCGTGAACAGGCCAGCAGATTCGCCATGGCCGGAATAATCAAATCTTGTATATTGCCGCCTTGTACTGCGCGCCAGATTAGCCAAGGCTTCGGCCTTTGAACCGCGCATGTCGGATTTAAAACCGCCGAGCCAGAAAAATCCGGTCGGCCCCCATTCATCACGCCCGCCGTCGCGCAGATAGGCAAGCCGCAAACCACCCAAGGCATCATCGAATTCCACAGTGGCCACGTTCTCAAATCCTCTTTCAATCAGTGTCTATACGCCATGCCCTTTGATCTGCTAAGAGGTGGCCGCCGGATTCGCAATATGATTGGTTCCGGCCCCGATCAACATTAGGAGACAAACCACCCTTGAGCATACCTCCACGCAAACCGGCACCTGTGCGCAGCGCAACCCCGGCCCCTAAAGAAGAAACCCACCGCATCAATAACCGAATTGAAAGCCGCGAAGTGCGCTTGATTGATGCCGAGGGCAATAATGTGGGCGTCGTTCCCACCCGACAAGCTTTAATCATGGCCGAAGAGGCCGAATTGGATCTGGTTGAAATTTCCCCAGATGCCAAGCCGCCAGTGGCAAAGATTCTCGACTTCGGCAAATTCAAATTCCAGGAACAAAAGAAAGCCAATGAAGCGCGCAAGAAACAGCGCGTGATTGAAATCAAGGAATTGAAGCTGCGCCCCATGATCGATGATCATGATTATGATGTGAAGCTGCGCGCCGCCAAACGCTTCTTTGAAGAGGGCGATAAGGTGAAGGTGACGCTGCGCTTTAAGGGCCGCGAAATGGATCACCAGGAATTGGGCCACAAGCTTTTGGCGCGCGTCAAGGTCGATACCGTGGAGATTGCCAAGGTTGAAATGGAGCCGCGCTTTGAAGGCCGCCAGATTATTATGATCCTGGCGCCTAAATCAGCAAAATAATAGTTTTCAGAACGCATAATTTATGCGTTCTTTTTTATTTCGTCATAATCTCGCCTTTATTCTCTGGTTTATATTCCTTGAATAGGAACGATAGAGAATGATCTTGTTGGGACGTTTGGTTTTGCTGGTGATGTTGGTTTTGGCCTCGGTTGAGGCCAAGGCTGAAACCTTGACATCCTCAAATGTCCAGATCACCTGGAAAGTGTCCAATCGCTTTCGGCTGTTTCGCAATCCTGATTTGTTCAAACAACAGGAGCTGGCCTGGCGGCAATATGGCCAGCATGTAAATCAGCGCTCTGGATCAACCGAAGACAGCGCCATGTTTTATTATAACAGCTCGGTTTTGGGCACGGAACATGTGCTCAATGATCGGCGCATTCCTTTCACCAATATTTTGCGTACAAAATTTGATTGGCGTGGTTGGGCGGCTTCAGTGGTGAACCAGACCTGTTGGAATGAAAAACAGCGCCGCCATACGGCTTGCAGCGATATTGAAACTTATGTGAACCCGAAGTTCCATGAAATCGAAATGCAGCTGAAACCACTGAGCGGTAAGAACATTGTTTCTGAGTATAACTGTATTTGGCATGTGGGCACGGCCAAAGAAATCCAAGCACCCTGCGATGAAACCGTAAAAGCCTATTTGCCTTATCCAGAAGGGGCGGCAATTTCAGTGAATGTGGAGGGCGAGCGACCGATCAGCATTGATGCCAAGGTGAAGGACATTTTGATTTTGGGGTTGGGCGATAGCTTTGCTTCTGGTGAAGGCAACCCCGATATTCCGGTGGCGCTGGATGAAAACCATCGCAGCCAAAATCTTTATCCTGCGCGCACCAATGGCGATGTTTCAGGCTCAGCCATTTGGCTTGATCAGCTTTGCCACCGATCGCTCTATAGCCACCAGCTGCGCGCGGCCTTGCAGATTGGTATTGAAAACCCGCATGGAGCCGTAACTTTTATGGGTTATTCCTGTTCCGGCGCCTCGGTCGACAAGGGCATTCTGGGCCCGCAGTCTTATGTTGAATTTGTCAGTGACCCAAATAATCGCAACGCAGATTCAAGAGTGCAGGCCAGTTATGGTGGCAAAAAAGATTCGCAGCTTTATTGGGCTTTGCGCGAGCTGTGCAAGGTTGATTTAGCAAAGGATAATGGCATTTGGGTTTGCCCGGATCAGCAATTCCGCCGCAAGGTTGATTTTGTGTTCCTGTCCATTGGCGGCAATGATGTGGGCTTTGCCAATCTTGTGGCGTGGTCAACACTGCGTGACGGTGCATCATCAGTGCTTGCTAAATTTTTCGGTGCAACGGTGCCTGCCGATCAGTTTGCCGCCAATGTCAAAAATGATTTGGGCGCGGCCTATGGCCGGTTGGCTCATGCGCTGGAACGATCCATCCCCTTGAGCAATGGCGAAATGGCCTATGATCCATCGCGCATTATTTTAACGGCCTATCCTGATATTTTGGTCGATGAAAACGGCAAGACCTGTGATGGCGTTGGGGGGTCTGATCAGCCCGAAGATGCCTATCCTGCCAATCAATCACTCGACCGATTTTCGTCTTGGCTCGTGGTGGCAAAAGACAAGCTTGATGCCGCCCACGCCCAGCTTGATGTTTTGCACCGGCGTATGGGGGAGCTGGCCGAGGCCAATGGCTGGACCTATGCGGGCCGCGCCTATAATGACCAACCCTTCAGAGGCCACGGCTTTTGCGCACAGCGCAAGGACCGGGCTGATGATCCAGCCGAAATGTTGATGATCCCGTGCTGGGGCAAGGCATCAAGGCCGACGCTGTCTTGTCAATCCGGCATTTTTGGCCAAGGCACAGGCTGGCGGCCCTATGATCCTGCAACCCAAAACTATCCCTATGCGTTGCGCCAGCGCTGGGTGCGCAGTTTCAATGATGCCGTGATGGTGATCAACCAAAAAGTGGTTGATAAATATGGCTCGATTGATGAGCCAACCTCCCAGGCCAATTTTTCCGAAACCACGGGGGCCATGCATCCCAGCGCCGAAGGCCATGCCTCGATGGCAGATGCAATCC
>JAYVXY010000237.1:0-11466 GCA_043784785.1 Aestuariivirga sp.
CATCTAACCTCGCGTAACTGCGCAGAAATTTCCCATTACTTTGGAAACCCATAGCCAAAATCGCCAAAGATCCCTGTAAATTTCCCTGAAAGCAGGGAATTTTAGGCAGAGACAGGTTCGCCACTGACTGTGTCCACCACCATTCTTCGCTCATCGAGCTTCGCATGGTGGGCCAGCCAAGAAAATAAGCGGGACATTGCTGTCCGGCTCTTTATTAGAGGATGGGTTCAGGTTCGTGGAAGTGGTGGGTTCCCTTGGCCCCGTCCTCATAGTCCGAAGCTTTGGTTTCATCAGGTGCCGTGTTGGGCAAGATGAAAGACAGCACGATTGAGACGATGAAGTTCACCAGCACTGAGAACAGGCCGATATAGACTGAGAAGCCCGCAGGCGTGGCCCAGGTGGGTGACCAGGCGGTTGGCCCCCAAGCGAGATAAATGCCCGTGGCGAGGCCCGCGAGCCAGCCAATCAACAATGGGGTGCCATGAATGCGCCTTGTGTAGAGGCCAAACACCATGGCAGGGAAAATCTGGATCATCACCACGCCGCCCAGCAATTGAAAATCAATTGCAAACTTGGTGGGGATGAAGAAGATGAAGGCAAGTGCGCCCAGCTTCACGATCAGCGAGATCAGCTTTGCCATGCTTGATTCTTGTGCATCGCTCAGGTCAGGGTTCACAAAGGGTCGCCAAATGTTGCGCGTGAATGTGTTGGCGGCACCAATCGACATCACCGCCGCTGGCACCAAAGCGCCAATGGCGATGGCCGCGAAGCTGAAGCCCACAAACCAATCGGGGAACATTTTAAGGAACAGTTGCGGCACTACGTCTTGCGGGTTTTTAAGATCAAGCCCAGCAGCACGCCCCATCAAGCCCAGCAAGGCGATAAGGCCCAGCACCAGCGAGTAAGCTGGAAGGGTCATGGCATTGTGGCGAATGGTTCGGGCCGATGAGGCCGAGAGCACACCCGTCAGCGCATGAGGATACATGAACAGGGCAAGCGCTGACCCTAGGGCCAAAGTCATGAAGGGCATAACTTGCTGCGGAAGCAGTGTAAGGCCTGCCGCGATTTTTACAGGCGGGGTGGCTGCGGCACCTGCCGCAATCTTCGCCGTGAAAGAGGTGCCTGCTGCGTCAAAGATTGCGCCGAAACCACCCAATTGATAGGGGATGAAGATAACTGCTGCGATCACGAAAATATAAATCATGATGTCTTTGACAAATGCGATTAACGCAGGCGCGCGCAAGCCGCTTTTATAAGTGTAGAGTGCGAGAATGACAAAGGCGATCGAGAGCGGCAGATGCGCCAAGAGGCCTTCGCCCTGAAAGCCCAGCGCTTGGATGACTTTTTCCATGCCTACGAGCTGCAAAGCGATATAGGGCATGGTTGCCAAGATGCCGGTGATAGCGATGGCCAGTTCCAAGCCTTTATTGCCATAACGACCCATGGCAAAGTCACCCGCCGTTACATAGCCCTTGCGTGCCGACACATTCCACAAGCGTGGCATGATCAAGAAAACCAAAGGGTAGACGATCACGGTGTAGGGCACCGCGAAGAAGCCATAGGCGCCGATGGCATAAACCAAGGCCGGAACAGCGATCACGGTGTAAGCCGTGTAGAGGTCGCCCCCCAGAAGGAACCAGGTGATCCATGGTCCGAATTGGCGGCCACCCAAACCCCATTCATTCAACTGCGAAAGATCGCCAGCCTTCCAGCGCGAAGCCATGAAGCCCATGATGGTGACAAGTGCAAAGAAGAAGACAAATACGGTTGTGGCGACAACATTGATATTGCTCATTTGCCTGACCCCATCTTGTCTGCGGCATAAATGAAGCCCACGGAAACCGGAACCAGCAACAAATTAAACCAATAGAAAAATGGAAAGCCCAGAAGGCGGGGTTCAATGCTGTTATAAAACGGCACCAGCAAAGCCAGCACACAGGGTATGAGCAATAAAAGATATTTCAATTCGACCTCCCAAGCGTTTCCAATGCCCGCCACCATGTGTCTGGCGTTTCGGGCAATGGTGTTAGTTAAGCTGAGAGTGTGAAAATTGGCAAGGCTGGTTGTTAATCAGTTGGTTCGACCAAACCGTTCATCAAAGGCATAGCCCATGGCGCGGATGGTGCGCACAGGATCTGCTTCCCGCCCGCGCGAAAGCGATTTGCGCAAACGACCGACATGCACGTCGACCGTGCGTTCATCGACAAAGGCATCACGGCCCCACACTGTATCCAGCAACTGGCTGCGCGAGTAAACCCGGCCCGGATTTTTCATCAGCTGTTCGAGAAGACGAAATTCAGTGGGCGAGAGATTGATGTCGCGAAGCCCGCGGTTCACCCGGCGGGTTTTGCGATCCAGCACCAGATCACCGGCTTTGAGCTGTTCGGCAACCGCATCGGGGTTGACGCGGCGCAAAATGGTTTTGATGCGCGCCAGCAATTCAGGAACCGAGAACGGCTTTACCAGATAATCATCAGCACCCGTGGCGAGGCCCCGCACCCGCTCGGCTTCTTCGCTGCGTGCTGTGAGCATGATGATGGGAATATCGCGGGCTTCGGGCTTGGCACGCATGAGGCGGCAGACTTCAATGCCCGATATGCCAGGCAACATCCAATCAAGCAGAACCAAATCTGGTCGTTCTTCGCCGATCAGGTAAAGCGCGTCTTCGCCTTGGGCTGAGTGGCGCACTTTGTAGCCTTCGGCCTCTAAATTGTAGCGCAGCAAAACCTGCAGCGGCTCTTCGTCTTCAATAACAAGGATCGATGCGCTCATCTTAACCGACCGTCGGATTCATCATGCTGGTTATATCCTTCTTTGGGCGATCTTCACCGATGGTTTTGCCATGAACAAGGTAATAGGTGTTTTCAGCGATGTTGGTGGTGTGATCGCCGATCCGCTCAAGATTTTTGGCACCGAACAGCAAGTGGGTGCAAAGGCCGATGTTGCGCGGATCTTCCATCATATAGGTGAGAAGTTCGCGGAATATCGAGTTATAAAGCGCGTCCAGATCTTCGTCAGCGCGCCAAACACTCAATGCTTTCACATCATCCATATGGCTATAGGCGTCGAGAATGTCTTTCAACTGGGCTTGCGCCATTTGTCCCATGCGGGTGAGGCCGGGGGAAAGCCTGCGTGGCAATGGTTCTGAGATGGCGTGGGTGCGCTTGGCGGTGTTTTTGGCCAAATCGCCAATGCGTTCAATATCGGCAGCCACACGGATGGCCACCATGATTTCGCGCAGATCAAGGGCCATGGGTTGGCGCTTGGCGATGGTGAGGATTGCTTTTTCCTCGATTTGACGTTCAAGTTCATCCAGCTTGTCGTCACGGGCAATCACCTGATCAGCCAGTATCACATCACGCTTGGTCAAAGCTGTGATGGCATTGTGAAGTTGCTCCTCGGCCAAGCCACCCATTTCGGCCAGCATGGTTTTAAGCGAGTTGATATCCTGATCGTAGGACTTGACGATATGATCGGTCATTTTGGCCTCCAAATTTCAGTTTAGCCGAAACGGCCCGTGATGTAGTCTTGCGTGCGCTTGTCTGTTGGTGCGGTGAACATGCGGTTTGTATCACCAAATTCAACAAGCGTTCCCAAATGGAAAAATGCGGTGAGTTGAGATACGCGCGCTGCCTGCTGCATCGAGTGGGTGACAATAATGATGCAATAATGCTGGCGCAACTCATCAATCAATTCTTCAATGCGGGCCGTGGCGATCGGGTCAAGGGCCGAGCAGGGCTCGTCCATCAAGATCACTTCAGGGTTCACAGCGATGGCGCGCGCAATGCACAAGCGTTGTTGCTGCCCGCCTGAAAGGCCTGTGCCTGATTGGTGCAAACGGTCTTTCACTTCTTCGAACAGACTTGCTTTCTTCAAGCTGGCGACGACCATTTCTTCAAGGTCGGTCTTGTTCTTGGCCAGGCCGTGAATGCGTGGGCCATAGGCCACGTTTTCAAAAATCGATTTTGGAAATGGATTTGGTTTTTGGAACACCATGCCGACATGTGAGCGCAGCTGCACCACATCAACATCGGGGGCGTAAATATTCTTGTCATCAAGGCGCACTTCGCCCGTCATGCGGCATCCGGCAATCGTATCATTTATGCGGTTTATGGCGCGCAAAAATGTAGATTTGCCGCAGCCTGATGGGCCGATAAAGGCTGAGACCGCACGGTCAGGAATTTCGATCGATAGATCTTTGATCGCGTGTTTTTCGCCATAATAAATATCGACATGGCGGGCCGAAATGCGCGTTGGCCTTTCCTGCATGATGCTTGGTTTTGGCTTATCCACTTGCGGATTTATTTTCTGGTCCATTGGTTTTTCCTTCATCACCAGCGTCGCTCAAATTTACGGCGAAGATAAATTGCGCCTGCATTCATCACAAAAGAGAACAACAGCAAGACAATCGTGGCAGCGCCAGTGCGTGCGACAAAGCCGCGCTCAGCTGATGTCGCCCACATGTAGATCTGGATGGGCAAAGCTGTTGCGGGTTCAAGAATGGATTTGGGCGGATCAATGATGAAGGCGACCATGCCGATCATAAGCAGGGGTGCAGTTTCACCAAGTGCACGAACCAGCCCGATAATCGTGCCGGTCAAGATGCCGGGAACGGCAAGCGGCAGAACATGGTGGAAGATGGTTTGCATCTTTGAGGCCCCAACACCTAGAGCGGCCTCTTTTATCGACGGTGGAATGGAGCCAATTGCAGCGCGCGTGGCGATGATGATTGTCGGCAATGTCATCAGCGAAAGGACGAGGCCGCCAACCAACGACGCTGATCGCGGCAAGCCGAAGCCGTTGATGAAGACTGCAAGCCCCAGAAGACCGAACACAATTGAGGGCACTGCTGCAAGATTGTTGACGTTGACTTCGATCAAGTCTGTCCAGCGGTTCTTGGGTGCAAACTCTTCAAGGTAGATGGCACTGGCGACCCCAAGTGGCACGGCTACAAGAATGACAATCAGCATCATGTAGAATGAGCCGACGATAGCAACCCAAAGCCCGGCACTTTCCGGCTTGCTGGAAGCACCGTTGGTGAAGAGTCCGCTATTGAAATCCTGGGTGACCTTTCCCGCCCTCTGCAAACCATCGATCCAAGCCAGTTGCTGGTCGCTGACCTGGCGGTCTGCTTCGGGAACCTTGCGGTCAATGCTGCCTTTCAGTACGGCATCAACATTGTCAGATGCGATCAAACCAACATCCAGCGTTTTTCCGATGATGTCCGGTTGCGCCAGAACCATGTCGCGCAATTGGGTATCAGCTGAATCTGAGATCAGATCCAATGCATGTTTGCGGGCAGGCATGTCGTCTTCTGGTACGGCCAAGGCGGCATATACGCTTTGCTTGACCAATGCCTCGTAGTCTGCAGCCATCAGGCTGTCATTTTCCTTTTTGCCCGCTGGATCAATGACGCTTGGGTCAAAGGTGACCGGGATAGAAATATGGCTCTGCCAGAAGGCTGAATAGCCCTTGCTGATGATTGAGGTGAACAGCACCAAGATGGCGAGGAAACAAAAGGCAATGGCAGCAATGCCATAGGCACGGAAACGCCATTCAGCCCTGCGGCGGCGCGCAATAAGGGCCGCGACCACACTTGGTTCTCTTACAATTGTCTGGCTCATTCGTATTGCTCACGATATTTGCGCACGATTGAGAGCGCGATGATGTTAAGGCCCAAAGTGAAGATAAACAGCGTCAGTCCAAGCGCAAAAGCCACCAGGGTCTGCGGTGAGTTGAATTCAAGATCACCCGTCAATTGGCTTACAATCTTTACCGTGATGGTTGTGACCGGCTTGAAGGGATTGGCTGTGAGATTGGCGGCAATGCCTGCTGCGAGCACAACGATCATGGTTTCACCAACGGCGCGAGAGACCGCGAGCAGCGAAGCACCAACAATGCCAGGAAGTGCTGCGGGCAGGACAACCCTCTTGATTGTTTCGGACTGTGTTGCCCCGAGGCCATAGGAGCCTTCACGAAGCGAATTTGGAACCGCGCTCAAAATGTCATCTGACAGGGATGATACGAAGGGAATGATCATCACACCCATCACGAAGCCGGCGCAGAGAACTGAATTTGGAGAAATGTTGAGGCCAACGCCGTTACCAAGCTGATTGAGCAAAGGGCCGAAAGTCGACAGCGCGAAGAACCCATAGACAATGCTGGGAATGCCAGCCAGAATTTCAAGCGCTGGCTTAATGATTGCGCGGCTTCTGAGAGTTGCATATTCGGACATGTAGATCGCCGCGATCAATCCAACTGGAATGGCGACAAGAAGGGCCACAATCGTGATGAAAAACGTTCCCCACAAAAGTGGCAAAAGTCCGAATTGGCCTGATGTCCCTGCGGAACCGGCCGCAGAAAATCTCGGGTCCCAGACAGTGCCAAACAGGAAATCAGTGATCGGAACAGACTTGAAGAAACTGATGCTTTCCGACAGCACCGAGAGCACAATGCCCACTGTTGTAAGCACCGCAACGCTTGAAGCGAACATCAATGCATAGCGGATTACTGTCTCAACACGGTTGCGTGCGCGAAACGGCGCAGTCTGCTTCAGCCAGGCCACAGCAAAGCCAATGGCGGCAAGCGCGAGGGCAAGAAACGTTACCGCCCAGGCACTTGTTGAGAGCATGCGCGCCTTGTTTAGCGCGGCATCGATCATATAGCCTTGCGGCGGTTCAACCAATTGCAGCTGTTGTTTGGTCATCAACGCTGTTGCAGAATCGCCGCCATCACGCAGCGTTTGAATTTCAGAGGTTGAGAGACTGTCAATGACGGGGACCAGCCTGTTGATCAGGCTGAAGGCCAGAGATTGATCTCCTGGCGCAAGTTGCTGGATCTCTGTTGGCAGGCTCGCGGCCATGCGGTGATCAATGACACTGGGGGCGGCCATCATCCAAGCTACCAACGCCAAGCACGGCAACAATGCCGTACAAAGAGCAGAATACAGACCATGGTAGTTTGGTAGGGAGTGCAAATTTTGACCCGACTCGCGCAATTGCAAGGCGCGCCACCGACCAATCAGGAAGGCGACAATGCCCAAGGCGATTAATACTAGGGTCAATTTTGCCGGATTCATTTTATCCTCGAGTCGTCGCGACTTGCAGCGGGTGCGAATTGCGGGACCAGGGCAAACACAGACCCTGTATCCCGCAACCTTAAGAGCAATTACTTGCTCATCACAGTTCCGTTCTTGACAATTTCCTGAACGGCCTTCAACTCAGCAGCGGGAGCCGGAACGAGACCAGCGTCAGCCAGCGCACCCTTGGCACCAGCCATTTTGTTTGACACAAAGAAAGCTGCGTATTCCATGATGCCGGGAACAACGCCAACATGGGCCTTCTTGATGTAGAAGAACAGCGGGCGTGAAACCGGATACTTGCCATTGGCAACAGTTTCAACCGACGGCGCAACACCAGAGACGGTGGCAACCTTCAGCTTGTCACTGTTGTTTTCATAGAAAGAAAGGCCGAACACGCCGACGGCTTGCTTGTTGGTTGCAAGGCGGGCGAGGGTTTCGGTGTAGTCGCCATCGATATCAACCGAAGCGCCATCCTTGCGCATCTTGACGCAAGCCTTGGCAGCATCATCCTTAGACATGCCACCTGCCATGAGAGCGGCATCAGCCTTGACAGCTGCGCAACCAGCAGCGAGCACTTTCTGTTCGAAGACTTCGCGTGTACCATGCTTCTCACCTGGCACGAAAGCCATGATTGGCATATCTGGAAGCTTGTCATTGACCTGTTTCCAGCTCTTGTTCGGGTTGTCGACCATCTTGCCGTCTTTGCCTGGAACCTGGGCAGCAAGCGCGAGGTAAATGTCAGCTGGTGTGAGGGCCAAATTGCCGATTGCTTTGTTTACGGCGAACACGATGCCATCATAGCCAAACTGAACCTTGATGATATCCTTCACGCCATTAGTGGCACAGGTGGCAATTTCCTCAGGCTTGATGGGGCGTGATGAGTTGGCAATGTCGATGGTGTCTTCGCCAACGCCCTGGCAAAACTGCTTGATGCCAGCGCCCGAGCCGCCAGATTCAACAACTGGAGCCTTGAGCTTGGTGTTGGACTTGGCAAAAGCTTCAGCCACGATTTGCGCATAAGGCAAAACTGTGGATGAGCCGGCGATGTGAACTTGGTCGCGTGCAGCAAAGGCTGGGCTTGCAATCATCGCCAAAACGCTGGCGGTCATAAGAATGCGGTTCATAATTGTCGTTCTCCTGTCGGTTTGACGAGGCTTCGTCTAGATTTAACCCTTGACAGTTTTGCGACAGTTAAATGTCACTTATATGACAATTCAAGACATTGAAAAATATCGGTATTATGCATGCGGCAAATAAATCGAGAATTGGCTGCCTTGTCCAACTACGGATTCTATTAATAATTTGCCGCGGTGCCGATTGATAATATGTTTGGCGATGGCCAGCCCCAAGCCAGTTCCGCCGCGCATACGGCTGTCTTGTACACTAACACGGTAAAATCGCTCAGTGAGGCGCGGCACATGTTGCGGGGCAATGCCTGGACCATGGTCGATGACCTTCAGTTGAACGGTGCCGTTTTGTTCAATTCCTTCGATGTCGATGAACTTGCCAGATGCGGCGTATTTCAAGGCGTTTTCGATGAGGTTGAAAACGACTTGGGAAAGCTGGCCCTCATCACCAACCACATCCAATCTTTGCGGCATGTTGACACGAATGGCGCAACCCACATCTTTTGAATTGGTGGCGAGAAGGTCTTTTGCTCTTTGTACAATGTCGGCCAGATTGACATTGCCTGAGGGCGCGAGATGTTCATTAATTTCGATGCGACTGAGAGATAAGAGGTCATCGATCAGGCGTGACATGCGGTCGGCTTGGGCCTTCATCACATTCAAAAATTGTTGTTGGGCTTTGGGGTCACTCTTGGCGGCCCCTTGCATGGTTTCAATGAAGCCTGAGATTGAGGCCAAGGGTGTGCGCAGTTCATGGCTGGCATTGGCGACAAAATCAGCACGCATGCGTTCGAGCTGTTGCTCGTAGGTGAGATCACGCAAGATGATCAGTGCAATGCGGGTCGTGCCGTCATGTTGACCCAGCGGTGCAACGTAGACATCAAGCGTGCGGGGAATTGCAGCACGCACAACATGCTGAACTTGTGATGCTGTCTGTTTGATGATCGCATCATTCACCGCTTGCAAAACGATTGGTGCACGCAACGCCAGAGTGAGATGTTTTCCAACGGGTGAGACTTCAAGTAAACTGCAAGCTGGTTGATTGGCGCAAATAACCTCACCAATCTCGGCAACGATCATGGCCGGATCGGGCAATGCGGTGACCAAGGAATCTAGCTGTGATGTGTCAAAATTCATATTCATCCTTGTTGCGATAGGGCGACAATTGTTCAATTCTATGAAGGTACATTTTTTTGAACACTACACCACACTCAATGCCTGATCGATGTCGGCTACCAGATCATTGACATTTTCAATGCCGATTGAAAAGCGCACGAGATTGTCGGGCACGGGGCTGGCAGGTCCCTCCACTGTTTTGCGGTGTTCTGCCAGGCTTTCAACGCCGCCTAATGATGTAGCAGCCGTGACGACCTTCAATCTGGTGCAGAATTTTTGTGCGGCGTTGAAATCACCCTTAATAAGCAAAGACATCATGCCACCATAACCATTGGTCATTTGCCGCTTGGCGATGTCATGGCCCTCATGTGTTGAAAGCCCCGGATAAAGGACACACTCAATTTTTGGGTGATTGGAGAAATGCCGGGCGATGGCCAAGGCGTTTGCCGAGGCTTGGGCATAGCGCACAAAGAGGGTTCGCATTCCACGCATCAATAAAAAACATTCGAATGGCGGCAAGGGTGATGAGGTTTTGCTGCGCAGCGATGCAATTTCTGTCCAGCGCGCATTCGCTTCGCGTGTGACCAGCACGCCACCCAAAACATCGGAATGGCCGTTGAGATATTTAGTGACCGAATGGAACACGATATCGGCACCCAGTGATAGCGGCTGACATGATACGGCGGCAAGTGCGGTCGCATCGACGGCGAGCGTGGCACCAACTTTGTGAGCGGCCTTTGCCGCTGCTTCAATATCAATCACGTCCCAAGTCGGGTTGGCTGGTGTTTCGATCCACACCAGATCAGTGCTGGGCTTTAACGATTGCTCAAGCGCCTTGCGATCTTTGGCATCAAATAGAGTGAGTCTAATGCGGCCTTTGTCGCGCAGCCGTTCCAGCCAATTGCGCGTGCCGTAATACATGGAGTTACACGCCACCACATGGCCGCCTTGAGGAACGGTTTCCAGCAGAATGGTTATGGCCGACATGCCTGAAACGAAGAGAAGGGCGCTCACACCTTTTTCCAGTTCAGCAATCGTATCTTCGGCTTGCCACACATTTGGGCTGCCGCTGCGTACATAGTTTTCCTTGAGCAGCGGTGCATAATTTTCATCGCGCGCATAGGTGGTTGAAAGATAAAGCGGTGGAACCACGGCACCTGTTGCCGGGTCAATGGCGCGCAGGGCATGGGCGGCAATGGTTTCGGGGCGGAGTTTTTGGTTGGACATGTGGTTCTCGATAGTAGTGGGGCCTCGATAAATTGTCCTCTACCGCAAAGCGGGAGAGGAAAGGGGCCTGTCCGCCGAAGCTTTAGCGCAGGCGGATGGGATAGGTGAGGGTAAGTGCGCTGTCAAAGGCCCCTCATCTATCCCATGCCGCGTCCCGCGACATGGGCCCCTTTCTTCTCCCGCTGTCGCGGGCGAAGACGAGTCACTTAAGGGTAAAGCTTGGCCTTTGTCCACGCGGCGTTTTGATCGACGCGCCGGAACACCACCCGGTCGTGCAGGCGAAACGGCCTGTCATGCCAGAATTCAATGCTCAAGGGCTGAATGCGAAAGCCGCTCCAATGGGGCGGGCGCGGCACATTGCCAATGGCGTATTTAGCGGCGTACATGGCCACGGCGGTTTCCAAAGCAAAACGGCCTTCGAGGGGTCGCGATTGTTGCGAGGCCCATGCGCCTATGCGGCTGTCGCGCGGTCTGGAACTGAAATAGGTGTCAGCCTCGGCATCGCTGACTTTTACGATAACACCACGCACGCGAATTTGGCGGCGCAGTGATTTCCAGTGAAATACCACAGCGGCCTTTCCAGCACTCAAAATTTCCTGGCCTTTCTGGCTTTCGAAATTGGTGTAGAAAACAAAACCGCGTTCATCAAAATCTTTGAGTAGCACCATGCGCACATTGGGCAGGCCTTCCTCGTCTACCGTGGCCAAAGCCATGGCATTCGGGTCATTAGGTTCTTTGGCTTGCGCCTCCTTCAACCATTCAGCGAACAGATTGAAGGGATCATCCCTCTCGGTGAAACCGAAAGAGGCGGTAAGTACGCCCATGTCTTTCAATGCCATATTATTTTTCCACAATGGCCTTTAGGTTAGCAAGGCCCGCCTCAAAATCTTTGCCCACCATCTTGTCCATGTTCAT
>JAYVXY010000238.1:0-31149 GCA_043784785.1 Aestuariivirga sp.
GCCGCCCGGAAACATGACCATGTGGAAAGGTCTTTCACGCCTCATCGACATCAAAACCGGAGCCATCGCCGCCGCCGAATTTGTGGGTAATTGAAAGCCCAACAGAGCGGTTACGATAAAGCCTTTCGGATTGTTTTTACCATGCGTCCAAATGCGGGCGATGATGCCGATCACAAATCCAATCACCAAAGTAGATAGCAAACTCATCGCCTGAACCTCCCAGTCTAAGAGTTAAGCACCAAAGAATGTGCGTGAAAGAATGGCAATAATTTCGGCAAATGACCGCACCGTTTCAAGAGGCACATTTTGACCGTTTAGGGTGCCGGTGGCATTGATCTCACTTGCAACTTTATCGACCTTCCCGTCCACTTCTGTGTCAACAAAATTGCTTTCTTTCATAATGATCTGGCCTGAAATGCCATCAGCGGCCGCAAACAAATCAGTATCGCCAGTGGGCTTTGCAAACAGACCTTCGTCAGAAGAGGCCTCGGCCGAAGGTAAAGTCAGCGTGAGATCATATTGATGTTGACTGCCTACATTGGGTGTCGCGGTAAAAGGCATGTTGCCTTTCAAAGCATAGGCCTTGCTATCGCACTTCGCACTGAGGTTCATGAACCAAGATTCTGTCTGATAGGCATAAACCATGTCGCCGTTCCAAATGCAGCCCTTGTCAGAAGGCAGGCCAGCAGAAGGGATTGTGAAATTATTGAACTGCACCGTGTCAACACGCTGGTCGATCATGCCTGATTGCGTGGTGGCAAAATTTTTCATGATCGAGTCTTTCAGCAAGCTGGCGCCTGTGCTGATCTTTTCAGGTTTCAACATCAAACTGCCTGAGAATGCAGCACTGGATGCTGGCACTTTTCCCAAGGCCAAATAATTAGTGGACATTGTAGCCCCATCTGCAAACCCGTTTTGCTTCTCAACCCAACCGCCCGCATATTGAGTGCGTTGCAGCTTTTGGCCATTGGCGGGATTGATCAATGCTCCGGTTCCCGTTACGGCGCAGGATTGATCTTGTCTTGTAATCAAGCCAGCGCTTGCACTTTTGCAAGTTATTTTCAGATTGGTTTCAACCTGCTTGTCAGCCACGCCGACAATGAAACTATCGGGCTGGCTTTTATCTGAGAGCGATGGTTGTGATGCCTTAAGCGTAAAACTCACGGTATCTGCGGCTATTGCTACGCCCGGCACTGCTAAAATCAACGAAGTCAGAAAAAGATAATTTGCCTTCATGACGAACACTCCTCAGAATCAAATCGATTTCAGTTGGCAGTCTATGCAGATCGCAGCATTTAAAAAGGCCTAATTACGCTTTGACCAGAGTAACAAACTTCAGTGATGTTTAACAGCCAAAGTTAATTTGGCAAACCCAGCCAATTAACCAATTGCGCCCAAATCATGCAGGCGCTTGATTTCTTCAGCAGTTATTCCCAGAGCATTGCGCAAAACAAGATCAGTAGCACCACCCAAGACCGGGGAGGGTTTTTGATATTCAAGCGATGTTTCCGAAAAAACGATCGGGTTGGCCACACCCGGCACTTTTATGCCATCGTCGCGGATAAGGTCGATCCGCAAGCCGCGGGCCAGGACTTGTTCATTGACGAAAACCTGATCAATCGTGTTGATCGGGCCACAAGGCACGGCGGCGGCTTCAAAGGCTTCCACCCATTCGGCCGTGCTGCGTTTTTTCATCAAAGGTTGGAGCAGGGGAATGAGTCTGGCGCGATTTTCGACACGGCCGCGATTTGTATTATATGGCTCGCCTGACAGTTCCAGCGCACCAATGATCTTACAATATTCCGCATACTGACGATCATTGCCCACCGCCATAATGATGTGGCCATCCGCCGTTTCAAAAGTTTGATAGGGCACGATGTTAGGGTGCGCATTGCCCAACCGCTGCGGAACCTTGCCACCCACCAGATAGTTGAGCGCCTGATTGGCCAACACCGAAACCTGGGAATCTAGCAGTGAGATATCGATGTATTGCCCTTGGCCTGTTCGCTCGCGGTGGAAGAGTGCGGCTTGAATGCCGATCATCGCATGCAGACCCGCGAAAACATCCGAAAATGCCACACCCATTTTCATCGGCTCGCCATCAGGCGCACCAGTGATTGACATGACACCGGCCATGCCCTGGATCATGAAGTCATAACCGGCGCGATTTGCATATGGCCCATTTTGGCCAAAGCCCGTGATCGAACAATAGATAAGGCGCGGGTTCCCCGGCTTCAGGTTTTCATAATCGAGTCCATATTTCTTCAAGCCACCCACTTTGAAATTCTCGACCACAACATCGCTCTTGGCAGCCAATTGGCGAATGATATCTTGGCCCTCAGGCTTGGCCATATCAATGCAAACCGATTGCTTGCCGCGATTGGCGGATTGAAAATAAGCCGCATCTCCTGTTGAACCATCGGCATTCTTGACGAAGGGTGGCCCCCAGCCACGCGTGTCATCACCTTCGCCGGGCTTTTCGATTTTGATAACTTCGGCGCCAAAATCGGCCAGCATTTGTGTGGCCCATGGGCCAGCAAGCACGCGGGTGAGATCAAGAACACGGATGCCAGTTAGTGGGCCTGCCAATTTTGATGCCTCAAGGATTAGAAGTTGAACCGTTCAATTATGGCGCAATCGGGTTTTCCGCAATAGGCCTGCAGCGTCAACAATCGGATAACCCGCCGAAACGATATGTGAATTGATGCGGTGCAAATCGCGAATAATGTCGATGAATAAGGCGCTACGGCGAAGAGCGGCAGCTTTACTGCCGGCACCTGATTTGAAATGATCAGCAATGACATTGTGTTCCAATTGCCGGAACGCATCTTTCTGCGAGATCAACCGCTTGGCTCCATCAACATCGCCAGAACTATGCACGGCAGTGGCGAGGCGAAGATTTTGGTGAATGATCAAGCACAAATCATCGAGCGAAGCTTTTTCCTCAAGTGAAAACTTCAATCCCTCTTTGACTTTTGCCTTGATCCGATCTGACAGGTTGAGTTGAATTACATCACCAGCGTGTTCCAGATTGCTGACATAAAGCGAAATCTCCAAGGCGCGGCGCGCCTGTTGCGGATCAAGGGTGCCTTGCGAAATATCGTTCACATAGCTTTGCACAGCTATCTGATAGCTGTTCAAGCGCAAGTCTAGGTCCTTGAGCGTTTTAAGCGTTTCAATACTATCATTGGCCATCGCCTTGAGAGCTGTTGAAAACATGTGGTCGAGAACTTCGCTCATCCGCATTGTCTCCATTGTGGCATTGGCCAATGCGATAGCGGGAGACGAGAGAGCCGTGGCATCAAGATAGCGAGGCGCACTCAAATTGTCGGCAGCGGCTTGTTCGTCCGGAATGATTTTCTTGGCGAGATCACCCATCAGAGAAGTGATTGGCAAGAACACAAGGGCGACCAGAAAATTGAAGGCAACGTGCAACCCCAGAACCACTGGCAAAGCAGAATAGGGAAGTGCCGTAAGCAAAGGCAGGAAACGTGATGCGAAGGCCAATAGCAAAATGGCGATGATCATGCGGCACAACAAATTTGCCAGCGGAAGCCTGCGTGAAATTGCGGGCAATCCCAATGAGGCGACCATGGCAGGCATGCCGCCGCCACAATTGATGCCCAACATAAATCCGATAGCTCCGGCCATTTCCAGACTGCCATTGGTGATCAATGACCCGATCAACAGGATGGCAGCCAGTGTGGAATGAAAACTCCAGGCCAGCGCCGCGCCAACGACAAATGCCAGCACAGGCTCGTGGCCGACAGCACCAAGGACATCATGGAAGAGACTGCTACTGCTGATCGGCGTGGTCGCTTGTGAGACGAGCCGCAGCGATAACAACATGAGGCCAAGACCAATCAGAATCCGGCCAACATTATGGGGCCGAAATTCTTTCGACCATTGAAACAGTACATAACCGACAAACAGAAATATTGGTGAAGTCCACAGGGCCAAACTGGTTCCCGAGGCAACCACTGAGGAGAAGGCCGCTGACCCAACATCAGCACCCAATAACACCGCAAGCCCAAGTGCAATCGGCAAATTACTTGTGGTCGCGATGTTGGTCACGATGATGCTGGTCGCTGTACCGCTACCAACAATCAGCGTGGCCAGAACACCTGCGATGAAAGCCGAAATGCGCGATCCCAGCCGATGTTCGATAAAGAATTTGAGCTTTTCACCCCAGGCCCGCATCACCCCCGTGCGCACCATACGCATACCCCATAGCAACAAGGCAACACCCCCCAAAAGATTGAGGATGACGGCAGTACCGGGATTCATTTGCATCATTTTACGGCCAAGGCAGGGACCAGGTTTTCACGTTGGTATAGAATTTCATGGCTTCTGCCACACCTTCTTTGATGCCATTGCCTGAGTCTTTAATGCCGCCGAAAGGCGACATTTCTATCCGGTAACCCGGCACTTCCCAGATATTCACGGTGCCAACATTGAGGCCTTCAATGTATTTGGTGATGCGGCCAAGATTGTTGGTGCACACGCCAGATGACAATCCGAAGGGTGTGGAATTGGAAATACGGATGACTTCATTGTCATCGGCGGGAACGCGGATGATGGGAATGACCGGCCCGAAGGTTTCCTCATAAACCAGTTCCGATTTCGGATCGACAAAATCAACCGTGATCGGCGGCAACACCGCACCTTTGCGTTCGGGATGATACAAAATCTTTGCACCGTCTGCGGCAGCTTTGATCACGCGGTCTTCAAACATCTTGGCAGATGCTTCGTTCACCACGCAACCGAGATCGGTATCGGGATCCATTGGGTCACCGAATTTCAACTTCTTCGCTTTGGCCAAAACCATTTCAACAAAGGCATCAGCCACTTTCGGCTGAACCAAAATGCGCTTAACGGCAGTGCAACGTTGACCCGAATTTTTGGTGGCCCCAGCAACGGCCAGTTCCGCTGCTTTATCCAATTCAGCATCGCTCAAATCATCAAGCACAATCAGTGGATCATTGCCGCCAAGTTCCAAAGCGGCGCGCGTGTATCCTGCCTTTGCCGCAATGATTTTCCCCACTCGAACGCCGCCCGTGAAGGTGATGACATTGATGTCCCTGTTAGTCACCATCTCATCGCCGATGTCTTGCGGAGTGCCGGTGACGATCTGGAACATTTCAGGCGGCAAGCCTGCTTCGTAAAGTATATCGGCCAGCATGATGGCGGTGAGCGGCGTGAGCTCAGTTGGCTTGCACACCACACAATTATTGGTCGCAATTGCCGGTGCGATTTTGTGCGACACCATATTCAGCGGATGGTTGAAAGGCGTGATGGCCGAGATCACGCCCACGGGCTCGCGCTTGGTGAAGATTTTGCGCGATTTGCCTTGCGGTGTGAGATCGCACGAAAAGATCTGGCCATCATCATTGATCGCCAATTGCCCCGCCAGTGAGAACACGTCATAAGCACGCCCACATTCATAGGCAGAGTCCTTCATGGAAAGACCAAGTTCGAGCGTGATCAAACGTGAGAGTTGATCCTTCTTGGTGCGGATCAGCTCGGCTGTGCGAAACAGAATTTGCTGACGTTCATAGCGCGTGAGTTTTGGCTTATAGGCCGCTGCAATCGCGAAAGCCTGCGCCGCGTGAGCCGCCGTGCCTGCGGGCACCGTGCCGATCACTTCATTGGTATAGGGATAGCGCACTTCTATGCGTTTTTCAGTATCGACTTTTTTACCGCCAATACGCATCGCCTCATGGATGATCTTATGTTGCATCATTAAAGTCCTGAAACGTGATTGCAGCCGATAAAAAATGCATCGAAGTTGCGCAAGTCTTTTGGTAGATTGTGAGCTTTGCGATTGATGATAATCGGTACTTCCTGTTCCGATAGTCCACCATGCGAACGCAGTGGCGCGTCAAGCCCCGACAGATCATGCTTTGCAGCACTCGTGCCGATCACTTTGCTGTGGCTTGGGCCGCCCGATAGAACTATTAAATCGCCGGTGCGATCAGGTGGCAAGCCAAACCTGGCACAGCCTTCGGCCTTCGCGTAAACAACATCAATGCCAGATATTTTCCTGATCTCGGTAGCGACTTGACCGGCATCAACACCCTTCAGATAAACTGTCGCATAGGAACCAAGCGCTCCATGATGCACGACATAGGGATCGGTGATCGGCAAAATAACTTTCGTCGTGCCTGCACCGAATTTTCCATCCAGCACATCCTGCAAATACACAACGTCTGGCGAGCCATCAGCCAAATGCTTATCCTTCATGCCGTGGTCAGCAATAATCACAACGGTGGCACCAAGTGCATCAAGCTGGCCCAAATACCCATCCATCATCTTGTAGAAATCATTCGCACCCTTCGAACCCGGCGCATATTTGTGCTGCACATAGTCCGTGGTTGAAAGATACATCAGATCGGGCTTGTCGCGCGCCAGCAGTTTGACACCTGCGGCAAACACAAACTCCGAAAGTGCGGACGAATAAACCTCCGGCACAGGCAAACCGACAAGCGAGCAGGGATCAACAATGCCGTTGTCTTTCATCGTGGCCTTGTCGGCCTTTTCGGATGAAAAACAAATGGCGCTGCCGTCAAACACTAATCCATGCCCCAGCAATAGCCGCAGCTTGTCCTTGGCCGTCACCACGCATAGCTTTGCGCCCGTCTTTTGAAACGCGGCAAAGATCGTCGGCGCGCGCAGCCATTTGGGGTCATTCATCATCGTCTCAAGGCCCGTGGCGGGATCAATGAGATAATTGCCGCAAATGCCGTGCACGGCGGGCGGCGCACCAGTAACAATCGACATGTTGTTCGGATTGGTAAAGCTTGGGATAACCGAAAGTCCGCGGCGGTTTTCGCCCTTGGCAATCATCATTTTGAGGTTGGGCATCAAGCCTTGGCTCATGGCGATTTCCATATAGGCAGGCTCGCTGCCATCACAGCAAATCACCACAAGTGGCGCCTTGGGCCAATGATAGAGGCGGCCGTTCACTTCAACTGTTTTTTTCATCTTAAGCCACCGGTGCCATATCTTTTACATTCATGTCTTTGAGAACATCCTTGATTGCGATAACCACACGCTCCATCACTTCGCTGTCAAGCTTTCCAATGGTACCAATGCGGAAACTATCGCGCTTGGTAAGCTTACCGGGATAGATGGCAAAGCCGCGCGCCCGCAGCGCGTCATAAAAAGTCTCAAACTTGAAATTGGGATCAGCTGGGCAAAGGAAAGTTTGAATAATCGGCCCCGCTTCATTGTTGCCGAGCAATGGCAGGATACCAATCTCGCCAAGTCCCTTGATCAAAGTTGCGGCATTGCGTTGATAGCGTGCTGAACGTGCGCCCACGCCGCCCTCGCTTTCAAGTTCACGCAGCGCCTGCCGGAAGGCGACAAGCGCGTGGGTGGGGGGCGTAAACCGAAACTGGCCGTTGGCTTCCAGGCCTTTCCACTGTTCAAAAAGATCAAGCACAACCGAATGGCATTGGTCTTTGGAGGCCACGAGTAAATCGCGCTTCACCAACACATATGAAAAGCCAGGAATGCCCTCGATACATTTATTGGACGATGACACCAGAACATCAATGCCGTCACGCACCATATTGATGTGGATACCGCCGAGGCTCGACATTGCATCCACCATAAGAATCTTGTCATTTTGTTTGGCGGCCCGCGCCAAGTCGCCCAAAGGGTTCACAATGCCGGAGGTGGTTTCGCAATGGATGAGCCAAATATGGCTGATATTGCGATCAGCATCCAAAGCTTCGGTAATGTGGGGCACGACCAATTGTGTTGTATCACTCTTGCTGACGAGAACATGATTGCGCCCAATGCGGGTTAAGATTTGCGCGGCGCGTTCCCCATAGGCACCATTGGCGACCACCAAGGTTTTATTCCGTTTGGCAGGAGCAAAGCAGCCTAATGCGGCTTCAATGGCGAATGTGCCAGAACCCTGCATGATTACGCATTCATAACTGTCATCGCAGCCAGCCAATCGCAGCAACTCCGCACGGATTTCTTTCACAACCTGGCGAAATTCGGTATCGCGCGATCCCCAATCGGCGAGCAGCGCCAGTTTTACGGTTTGCGACGTTGTGAGCGGGCCGGGGGTGAGAAGGTAAGGCATATCCTCCTGGCCATCGGGCCCTTTGAAACTTAAACTCCTTGCCGCTTGAACGTTCATCACAAATCTCCAATTTCGTTAGGTTCATTTAAGCGCTTGCATTATATCAGTCAAATCGTATGCTCTGATAGACAACATAAGTTAAACTTATATGACAAGTGCGCAACTGAAAGCATTCTATGCGGTGGCCAAATACGGGAGTTTCACAGCCGCAGCCCGGCGTCTGTCGCTTTCGCAACCAGCCATATCTGATCACATAAAAAAGTTGGAAGAGGCTTATGGAACCGAACTTTTTGTGCGTGTGGCCAAGGGCGCAAAACTGACGCAAATTGGTTCAAAGCTTTTCGCAATTGCCGAGCGCCACACCGAAGCCGAGGCCGAGGCACTCACGTTACTCTCACAGGCCCAGAATCTGGAGGAAGGTGAATTGACGATTGGCGCTGATGCCGCAGTTCACATCATGCCACATCTAAAACAATTTCGAAAAAACCACCCAAAAATCAAGGTTAAACTACAATCGGGCAATTCCTTGGATTTGGTTGCCAGATTGAAGGATTTTTCAATCGACTTTGCGGTAGCAGCCATAGCGCCTGAGGAAGATACGGTTGCTGCCATTCGTATTGGTTCAGATCGCATGGTTGCTATTGTCAATCATGCATCGCCGTTGGCCAAGCGAAAATCGATTTCCCTAAAAGAACTTTCGAAGCAAACACTGGTCTTGCGAGAAACCGGATCGGCAACCCGCAAGATCACGGTGAGTGCATTTCAAGCGCGTGGGCTTGTGCTCGAAAATATAATCGAGGCCGAAGGGCGCGAAACTACCCAAGAGATCGTAGCTCAAGGGCTTGGGATAGCATTAGTGTCGAAAGGGGAACTGAACTTTGACCAACGGGTTGTCGCGATCAATTTGGCCGATTATGATGACAAGATGAGCGAGTGGTTATTATATTTGAAATCGCGTAGTGACCTGCGTTTGATGCAGGCTTTCCTGAGGACGGTTCCTCAGCGTGATTTGCCGAGATAGGTTTCAATTGCTGCATCGGTTTTTATCGTAAAGAAATCCAAAACTGAAACAGGCTCCCGCACGCGGCCTTCAGCAACAAATATAATCTGGTCGGCGGCGCGCTGGGCTTCTTCAGGTTGATGCGTGACCATCAGTACCGTCAAGCCATGTTCGCGCTTCAACGATGAAACAAGATCAAGCATGTCGTGGCGAAGACCAGGATCAAGGGCAGCGAATGGTTCATCAAGCAGCAGAATTTTGCGTTTGCGTACCAGCACGCGCGCCAAGGCAACGCGTTGCCTTTCACCGCCGGAAATGCTGCCGGGCTTTCGCTTCGCATATTGGGAAAGGCCGACGCGGGCAAGTGCTGCATCCACCTGTTCACTTTGATCGGCGTTCAATTTGAGCGACGGTGAAATCCCAAGTGCCACATTGTCCCAAACGCTTAAATGGCCAAACACATTGTGGTCTTGAAACACCATGCTGACGGGGCGATCAGCGGGCAATATGTCTTGCATGTCCGTTCCATCCAAGCAAAGCTTTCCTGCGCTAAGCTTTTCAAACCCGGCAATGATTGAAAGCAACGTTGATTTGCCTGCGCCACTTGCCCCTAAAACAGCAGAAAAAGATTGTGGTTTGACGTGAAGATCAATGCCTAACGAAAACTTCTTGTTTTTGTACTGCGCCTTATCAATCAGGATCATTCTCAGTCCCCAGTTTTTGCGCCAGCGCTGCAAAACCCAAACTTAGCAACGCCAAAAGCAACGCCGTGCCCGCTGCATCATTGCCGCGATAATGCCCCATCTGGCTTTGAATGAGGGAAGGCAAAGTGACAATGTTTTGATTGCCGAGAAGGGTGATGGCCGTCAAATCACCCAAAGACAGAACGAATGCAAGAAGGGCAGCTTGAAGCAAAGGCCTACTCATCAATGGCAAATCAATACGCAATAATCTTTGCCATCCCTTTAAGCCCAGTTGCGCGCAGAGGCGGTCATGCCATTTGGTATTGCGATCAAAGGCGGGGGCCAGAATTGAAACAGCAAAAGGCAGCGCCATTAACGCATTGAGCGCAATGATCGTGCCCATTACCACGAAAAGGCTTTCGTTCACACTGCGCAATGCCAAAAACCAACCCGTCGCCAGAACAGCGGGCGGCACAATGAGGGCCGCCATTGAACTGGTTTGCGAAAGCCAATCATTACGTTGGGCAATGTTCCATGCCAGTAGCAAAGTCAAAATAGCCGAGATCGATCCGATGGATACACTATAGGCCAATGCATTGAAAACTTGGGCATGAAATGCAAACTGCCCAACACCACTCATGAACAGTGCAACAAGCGGCGGGATCACCAAAAGCGCGGCGCAGAAGATCAACAGCCCATCGCCAAGCCGAACAATTTGGCCTTGGCCATCGAACCGTTTTTGAACGCGCAATGTTCCGGCATGTGTCATATTTTGCAGCATGACTTGTCCAGAGACAGTCACAAGCACCACACACAACACCACTTGAACGATTGCCAATGTGAGGGCGCGACCCACATCAAAATCAAGCCGCAACGATTGATAAATTGCCACTTCAAGCGTGGTGGCCGATGGCCCGCCGAGGGTGAGAACAATAACAAAACTTGCCGCACACAGAAGAAATATCAATGAACAAACCCGTGGCAGAGCGTTTCTAAAAACCGGCCACTCAACATGGCGAAAAACCTCAAAATCGGAAAATGAAAGCTGCGCGCCAAGTCTAAAATTTTCAGACGATATATTTTCGCTCGCCTCATAGAACAAGCGCACGGCCAGTGGCAGATTGAAAAACACATGGGCCAGCAATATGCCGCCCAAACCATAGAAATTGATCCAGCCGCCAAGCGCTTGTTGGTTGCCATAGATTTGCGAAAGTGCGAGCACCACGACAATGGCGGGCAGGGCTGTCGGCACTGCAAATATTCGCAACAGCCAAGCATGGCCCCAAAAATCGCGCCGCGCCATGGCCCGCGCAATGAACAGGCCTGGCACCACCGAAAGCAACGTCGATAGAAAGGCTTGCTTTAGCGTGAACATCAGAACGTCGAAAACCCCGACATCGAGCTTAAAGACGGCAAGGCCGCCGCGCGACAATGCAAACCAGATCAGCGGCACAAGCCCCAGCAAAATGCCGCCCAATACGAGAAATTGGGCGGCAAGTTGTGTTGATGTGAAAGGCTTAGCCATTCACCGCCTTGAACCATTCATTGATCCAGTCGCGGCGGTGCGTGGCCACATCCTGCGGGCTATAGAGCAGGGTTTTGGCGGGCTTCACCAATTTGTCGAATTCAGGCGGCAAAGGCGAAGTTGTGGCACTGGCCGGCATCATCCAATTGATTGTGGGGATGTTATCTTGAAAGCCCGGAGTTAAAATGAAATCCATAAACTTTTGTGCCAACGCTTTGTGTGGCGATGCCTCGATCAAGCCTGCCACTTCAATTTGCAGATAATGGCCTTCAGAAAACTCGGCCGCTTGATATTTTTCGGTCTTCTCTTCAATCTCGTGATAGGCAGGCGACGTTACATAGGAAAACACCATCGACACTTCGCCCTTGGTAAAAAGCGCATAGGCTTCATTCCAACCCGGAGCGGTGATCAAGATGCGCGGCTTTAATTTCTTCCATTTTTCAGCGGCCTTATCGCCATAAATCGTTTTCATCCATAGGAGGAAACCAAGGCCCGGCGTTGAGGATCGCGGATCTTCTAATGCGATCTTCTGGGCAGGGTCGCCGTTCACCAAATCGTCTAAGCTCTTCGGCGGGTTCTTCACTTGCTCGGTGTTATAAACAAAAGCGAAATGGCCGTAATCAAAGGGCAGGAATTCTGTATCCGTCCAACCGCCCGGCACCTTTGCGCGGGCAACATCCACTCCATGCTTGCCAAACACGCCAAGGTCATGGGCTTCCGCCGTCAGGTTGGTATCCAACCCAAGAACCATATCAGCCTTGGTGTCTTTGCCCTCAAGTTTGAGGCGGTTGAGCACAGCAACACCATCACCCAATGAAACCCAGTTCACTGTGCAATCGCATGTTTCTTCAAATTTTGCTTTGATCTTGGCACCCGGGCCATAATCGCCAACAAAGCTTTCATAGGTATAAATTGTGAGAGTATCTTTGGCTTGGGCGCTTGCGCCGAAGGCAAATAAAATGGCAGCTGTAGCAAGTAATTTCTTCATCATTCCTCCAATGGCCAGAAATGAAGAGGAGTGGGCGCGCAAAAACGAACCCGCTCGCAATCCCTCCGCTGGCATAATCCAGATCAGGTTCAGCGGGTTGAGGCGACTTTGCCCCTCTCAGCCATTAAAGGCACCCCGTTGAGAGCAGGTTGACTCTTAAACTTGAACAGGTGCGCTGGCAAGATGCATCTGCTACATGGTGGCCATGTCTGAATTAACGACCTCAAAATTCGCGATCCTGTTGGGTGGTTCAGTTACGCCCACCAAACGGCTCAAAAAAACTCTGCAAGATGCGCGCATCATAGCGGCTGATAGCGGCATGCAACATGCGGAAATTTTAGGATTAACCCCTGAGCTGTGGGTGGGTGATTTTGATTCATCGAATGCCCAACTGCAGCGCAAATATGAGAATATCCCCCGCCAGTCCTTTGATGTTGAAAAAGACGCAACCGATGGCGAGCTTGCAATTGCCGAAGCATTGCGCCGCGGGGCCTCGCAACTGGTTTTGGTCGGTGGCTTTGGCGGGCAATTTGATCACACTTTGGCCCATGCTGGATTTTTATTGGCGCTTGCCAAGCGCGGCATGAATATTGTCATGACATCTGGCCATGAAGAAGCCCATGCGTTGGTCGGTCAACTTGAATTGGATGATCTTGCCTTTGGCACGCGGCTGAGCATTGCACCTTTTGCTGATTTGCGCGGCCTCACGCTCTCGGGTGTGAAATGGCCCCTGACCAAACGTGATGTGCCATTGGGCTCGGCACTCACGCTTTCAAACATCATAACCGGCACAGTGCGCATGAATGTGCTTGGCGGTGCCGCCCTTGTTCTCACCTATCCAACTGAATCGGACTAACATGACCATTTTTAAAATTGATCGCCTTGGCAGCAAGGGCGACGGCATTGGCCGTGTGAATGATGCCAATATGTTTGTGACCAAAGTCTTGGCCGGAGAAGTGGTTGAACTTGTTCAGGGCAAGCTAAAGCGCATCATTGAGCCATCGCCCGAAAGACAACCCGCTTTTTGTAAATATTATGAAACCTGCGGCGGCTGCAAATTCCAGCATTGGCAACACGCCCCTTATGCCGTTTGGAAACAAAACCAAGTGAGTGCGGCACTTAAAGCTCAAGGCATAGATGCCGAAGTTTCGTCTTTGGTTGACGCGCACGGCGAAGGGCGCAGGCGCGTGGCGCTTCATGTCAGGCAGATTGATGGCGTTTGGGTTTCTGGTTTTATGGAAGCCAAAACCCATGATTTGGTGGCAATCGAGTCTTGTCCCATCCTTGTTCCACAACTCATTCATGCGCCAGCCATTGCTGCAAGCTTTGGCCCATTGCTTGGATCAAGCGATGTGATGATCACCGTTGCGGATAATGGCTTGGATGTGGCTATCAAAGCCGAACGCCAGGCCACCAATAAACATATTGCCCAGTTTCGTGCGATTATGGAAAAACATAAAATCTTGCGACTGACTTTGAATGATGAAGTGGTGGCGCAGCTTAGCGTGCCCGCAATAGTCATGGGGCCGGCGCATTTGCAATTGCCGGTGCATTCCTTCTTGCAAGCAACGTCAGCTGGTGAAGAGGAGTTGGTGCGGTTGATAAAAGAACCGCTGCGCAAAGCCAAAAACATCCTCGACTTATTTTGCGGTGTTGGCCCATTCACATTTCGCTTGGCGGAAACGACGAAGGTTCATGGGATCGATTCCGACAAATCCGCGATTGCGGCATTGCTGCAGGCGACAAGGTTCGTCCAAGGGCTGAAACCCATCACGGCCGAAGCGCGAGACTTATTCGATAACCCCTTGGTTCCCGAAGAGCTGAATGCTTATGATTCAGTTGTGTTCGATCCGCCGCGGGCGGGAGCCGAAGCGCAGGCCAAAAACTTGGCGAAATCAAAAGTAAAACGCATTGTTGCTGTGGCTTGTGACACGCAGAGTTTTGCGCGTGATGCTGCCATACTTGTGCGTGGAGGCTATAAGCTAGGCAAAATAACCCCCGTTGACCAATTCAAATTTTCTGCGCATGTGGAAATTGTTGCAAGCTTTACCCGTTAATTTTTTGAAGAACTGGATGTGACGTCATGTCGATTGCGTTTGTATTTCCCGGTCAAGGCAGCCAGGCCGTAGGCATGGGCAAGGCTCTGGCTGATCAATATGCTTCGGCGCGCGCTGTGTTTGCCGAGGTTGATGAAGCGCTTGGCCAAAATCTGTCTGGTTTGATGTGGAACGGCCCGGAAGCTGATTTGACGCTGACCGAAAACGCCCAGCCCGCTTTGATGGCAGTCAGCATGGCAGCCCTTCGCGTACTCGAAACAGAACACGGCATCAATCTCGCCAAAACCGCAAAATTCGTGGCGGGTCATTCACTGGGCGAATACGCAGCACTCGCCGCCGCCGGAACATTCTCAATTGCCGATACGGCGCGATTATTGAAAATCCGCGGCCGCGCCATGCAGGCTGCAACGCCCGTTGGTGTCGGCGCAATGGCGGCTTTATTGGGCCTCGATTTTGCCACCGCATCAGCGGTCGCCGCCGAAGCAGCGCAAGGCGAGGTGTGCCAAGCCGCCAATGATAACTCCGATGGGCAGGTTGTTGTTTCAGGCTCCAAAGCCGCTGTTGAACGTGCCCTTGACATCGCCAAGGCAAAAGGGGCCAAGCGCGCCATTCTCTTGGCCGTGTCAGCGCCATTCCATTGCGCGTTAATGCAACCCGCTGCCGATGCCATGGCAAAGGCTTTGGCCGAGGTGAAGATGAATGCACCCGCCGTGCCGCTTGTTGCCAACGTTCTCGCCAGCCCCATCACCGATCCCGCCATCATTCGCCAGAAGCTTGTTGAACAAGTCACTGGCACAGTGCGCTGGCGCGAAAGTGTCGGCTTTATGGTAGCCCAAGGGGTTAATGTTTTTGTTGAAATAGGCGCTGGTAAAGTATTGACCGGACTCGCTAAAAAGAACGCGCCTGACGCTGTTGCCATGGCCTGCGGCACCCCTGATGACATTGCTGCCGTGGCAGCGCATTTAAAGCAAGGATCAGCAAATGTTTAATCTCACCGGAAAAACCGCCCTCATCACTGGCGCCAGTGGCGGCATTGGTGCTGCCATTGCCAAAGCGCTTCACGCAGCAGGTGCCACGATTGCAATTTCGGGAACGCGCCAAGCTGTGCTGGAGGAATTGAAAGCCCAAATCGGCGATAATGTTTATGTGTTGCCCTGTAACCTTTCCAACGCTGAAGATGTTGAAAAACTGATCCCTGCTGCTGAAGCGGCCATGGGCGGGCTGGATATTTTGGTCAACAACGCAGGCATCACCAAAGACGGCTTGGCCATGCGTATGAAAGACGAAGATTGGCAGAGCGTGATTGATGTGAACCTGACATCAAATTTCAGGCTTTGCCGTGCCGCCATGCGCGGCATGATGAAAAAGCGCTGGGGCCGCATTGTCAACATCACATCGATTGTGGGTGTGACTGGAAACCCCGGTCAGGTGAATTATGTCGCCTCGAAAGCCGGTGTTATCGGCCTCACCAAATCACTGGCCCAGGAATTGGCCACACGTAATGTGACTGTTAATTGTGTGGCCCCCGGTTTCATCGCCACACCGATGACCGATGTTCTGAACGACAAACAAAAAGAAGCCATCTTGGGGCGAATCCCCGCAGGCCGCATGGGCGGGCCAGAAGATATTGCCGCAGCAGTGATTTATTTGGCTTCTGAAGAAGCTGGATACGTCACCGGCCAAACCCTTCACGTCAATGGCGGTATGGCAATGATTTAAACGGTTTGCGTTTTGCAAACCGTGGTTGAACATTAAGTTCATGTTTTGTGCGGATCAAAAAAATGCCTCTTTTGATCGTCTTGGGTTTTGTGCTAACAAGCAGCGCGGCGTGGTGGAGGGGGCCTTCTTCAGGTGTCCAACCCGTGGCATATAAAGTTAACAAGGACAGTAACACATGAGCGATATCGCTGAACGAGTGAAGAAGATCGTAGTTGAACATCTGGGCGTAGATGCCGATAAGGTGAAACAAGAAGCGAGCTTTATTGATGATCTCGGTGCCGACAGCTTGGACACGGTTGAACTCGTGATGGCTTTCGAAGAAGAATTCGGCATCGAAATTCCAGACGACGCGGCTGAGCATATTCAGACCGTGGGCGATGCTGTGAAATTTATTGAAAAAACATCAGCTTAATATTTTGCCCCAAAATATTGGGGGGCAATTCTGAAACTTGGCCGCGCGGGGGCAGGGCGTTATGCGCATCCTGTAGCCCCGCGTCGTCATGTTCAACTCCACCTTGATTAGTGAGGTAATTCCATGCGCCGCGTCGTCATAACTGGTTTGGGAATGGTGTCGCCACTGGCGGCCAATGTTGAAGGCACTTGGTCAAAATTGATCGCAGGCCAATCAGGGGCAGGCCCCATCACAAGGTTCGACGCATCTGCATATCCCGTTCGTGTGGCCTTCGAAGTTAAAAATGGGGACGGCACAAACGGAACCCTCAATCGCGATCAATGGGTGGATTCCAAAGACCAGCGCCGATTCGATGATTTCATCCAGTTCGCTTTGGTTGCTGCCAAGCAAGCTATGGCCGATGCCAATTATTCACCTAAAACACCCGATGAACAATATCGCGCTGGCGTGTTGGTGGGCTCGGGTATCGGCGGCTTGCCCAGCATCAATGATACGGCCTTGCTGTTGGCCGAAAAAGGCTATCGCAAAATCAGCCCATTCTTCATTCCAGGCTCGTTGATCAATCTGGCCTCTGGCCTGATCTCAATTAATTGCGGCCTGAAAGGCCCTAACTCGGCCGTTGTTACGGCTTGTTCCACCGGTGCGCACGCCATTGGCGACGCTGCACGCATCATTATGATGGACGATGCTGACGTGATGATCGCAGGCGGTGCGGAGTCATGCATATCTACACTCGGTGTTGCAGGCTTCATCGCTTGTAGAGCACTTTCAACCAGCTTCAACGACACACCAACCAAAGCTTCAAGACCCTATGACAAAGACCGCGATGGTTTCGTAATGGGCGAGGGCGCTGGCATCGTGGTTCTCGAATCGCTCGAACACGCACAAGCACGCGGCGCAAAAATTTATGCTGAAATTATTGGCTATGGCATGTCGGGTGATGCATATCATGTGACCGCACCGGCCGAAGACGGCGATGGTGCTTATCGTTGCATGAGGGCGGCACTGCGCCGCTCGCAAACCATGCCCGGCGATATTGATTATATTAATGCCCATGGCACATCCACACCACTAGGTGATGAAATCGAGCTGCGCGCTGTGGAGCGTTTGCTGGGCAATGATGCGGCAGGCCTTCATATGTCCTCGACCAAATCGGCAATTGGCCATTTGTTGGGTGCCGCAGGGGCGGTGGAAGCGATTTTTTCGGTCTTGGCCATTCGTGACAATATCTGTCCGCCAACGTTGAATTTGGATAACCCCTCGGTAGAAACGCAGATTAATCTTGTACCGAAGGTCGCAATTAAAAAAGAGATCAACACAGTTCTGTCTAATTCTTTTGGTTTTGGTGGTACCAACGCATCCTTGCTATTGCGCCGTTTCGCGGCGTAAAGCTGCTGAGACGGAGGGCTCATTGTGATCGACGGAAAACCCCCAGAGCGCGTGTCAGAGCCGGCTTTGCAGAAAGCACGGCGCAGCGCCATCACGCGCGTGTTCGGATCTCTCTTTGTAATTCTGTTTATTGTCGGTGGCTTGCTCGCAGCCCTTGGCAGTTGGGCATGGCTGACCTTTACGGCTCCCGGGCCCCTAAAAGATAAAAAAGTCTATGAAATTGCCAAGAACTTGGATCGCACCCAAGTGGCTGCTGCCCTGCAAGATCAAGGCATTATCACGGATGCTCGGGTTTTCAGCGCGGCTGCGGCTGTGAATGGGTTTCGGGGCGGCAGGTTGAAGCCCGGCGAATATGAATTTCCCGCTGGTGCAACCATGGATGAAGTTCTGGCGATGATTACAGCGGGCCGTTACCTGACCTACAAGGTCACGATCCCAGAAGGTTGGACATCGCAAATGGTGGTGGCGCGCTTGGCCGAACAAAAAGAGTTGGATGGCGATGTAAAGACCGTTCCACCTGAAGGCTCAATCCTGCCCGACACTTATGTGTTCCGCCGTGGTCTTGCCCGACAGAAACTTTTGGAAGATATGGAATCTGCCCAGGCAAAATTGCTCGACACGTTGTGGAAGGGTCGACCCGCCATCACAAAAATAAAATCTGCTCAGGAATTGGTCACACTCGCCTCAATCGTCGAGAAAGAAACTGGTGTCGCTGAAGAACGACCGATGGTGGCATCAGTTTTCCTCAACCGCCTTGATCAAAAAATGCGCCTGCAATCAGACCCAACAATTATTTATGGAATTGTGGGCGGCAAAGGCAAGCTTGATCGCCCGCTTTCCAAAGCTGATATTGATGCCGCCACGCCCTACAACACCTATCAGATTGACGGTTTGCCCCCGGGCCCAATTGCCAATCCGGGCAAGGCAGCACTCGAAGCTGTGCTTAATCCTGCCGATACCAAATATCTCTATTTCGTTGCAGATGGCACAGGCGGCCACGCTTTTGCGGCAACATTGGATGAGCATAATGCCAATGTGAAGAAATGGCGTGCACAGCAAGGCGGCACTGATGTAGCCGCACCTACAGAACCAGTGGATCCAAACGCTCCAGCACAAACTGATCCAAACAACTTGGTCTCTCCAACATTGCCAACCGTGGTCGATGCTCCGGCAGCCCAAGACCCTGTTCCGCCCGAACCAATGGTTGATGATCCAGTTCCCCCTGAACCCACCATGGATACAGAACCCGTTCCGCCCGAACCAGCACTTGATACTCCACCTGATCCCACGGTTATAAAGCCAGGTTCAACTGTAACGGTGAATGGCAAGCTGGTTCCTATCCCAATTCCGAAGAAAGCCAAGAAATAAGCAATCCAAAGTTCTTTTCGAGACCGAAGCGCATTAGACTCTGGTCAATTCTGATTCGAAGGCAACAGTGAACACATGACTTTGGCGAGTATGACAGGCTTTGCGCGCAGTGCCGGACACATGGATAATTTCTCATGGGTGTGGGAACTCAAAAGCGTGAATGGCAAGGCCTTGGATGTGAGGTTGCGGGTTCCCCAAGGCTACGATCATCTAGAAATTCAATGCCGCAACGCTATTTTGCAAAGCTTTAAGCGCGGCAATATTCAAGCATCACTTTCGATCACCAATGGCCGGCCGCAGGAAAAAATTTCAATCAACGCTGAAGTGTTGGATCAATATCTGGCTCTGGCGCAAGACCTGCACAACAAGATCGGCGGCGAGGCCCCGCGTGCCGATAATTTGCTGGCCATGCGTGGCGTGCTTGAAGTCATTCCCGTTACAATCGGTGAGAAAGAACAAGCAGACCGTGATGCCGCTATCCAATCTTCTCTATCGGAAGCCGTAGCGGCGTTGGATATTGCCCGACTGGACGAGGGGGGCAGACTTCACGAAACCCTGAAAGCCCAAGTGAACCGCATATCGGAGCTGACCCAAGCTGCAGCCGAAAACCCGGCGCGTTCAGCTGAAGCAATCAAAGCAAGATTGAAAGAGCAAGTCGCAAAACTTCTCGAAGCCAATTCCAGTTTTGATCCAGAACGGCTGCATCAGGAAGCGGTGATGATCGCAACCCGGGCCGACATCCAGGAAGAGATCGACCGCCTCTCGGCCCATGTGTCTGCCGCGCGCGAGTTGTTGGTGAGCAAAGAACCCGTTGGCCGCAAGCTTGATTTTTTGGCACAAGAGTTTAACCGCGAGGCCAACACCTTGTGTTCCAAGGCGGGCGATAAAACCATGTCTGCCATCGGTCTTGAACTCAAAACCACAATCGACCAATTGCGTGAGCAGGTGCAAAACATTGAGTAAGGCACCCCCAACAGCAATCCCGCGTCGTGGCCTCTTGCTGGTCATGTCCTCGCCTTCGGGTGCAGGTAAAACGACTTTGTCGCGCAAGCTGTTGGAAGCCGATGCCAACATTGCCATGTCGGTTTCTGTCACCACCAGAAAGCCCAGACCCGGTGAAGTCGATGGCCGCGACTATCACTTCATTTCACAAGCGCGCTTTGAGAAAATGATAGCGGCAGGTGAATTGTTGGAATGGGCCACGGTATTTGGCAATTCTTATGGAACCCCAAGAAAGCCTGTCGAAGAAGCTTTGGCAAAAGGCCGTGATGTTCTGTTTGATATTGATTGGCAGGGCACTCAACAATTGGCCCAAGCCATGGAAGATGATCTGGTGCGCATCTTCATCTTGCCACCAAGTGCCGAAATTTTGCGCGACCGGCTGATTGGTCGCAATCAGGATTCATCGTCCGTGGTGGCCAAACGCATGGCCGAAGCGCCGCGTGAACTCAGCCACTGGCCAGAATATGATTATGTTGTGATGAACGATGAAATCGAAAATGCCCTTCGCCAAATCATGGCGATCTTGACGGCTGAACGCCTGCGCCGCCGCAGGCAAGTGGGCCTGACGGAGTTTGTAAGGTCGATGACAAAGCAGCTCTAGTCTAGCGACGATCCAAAACCTGCGCCAGCCGGGCAAAATCAGAAATTGACAATTCCTCGGCCCGCTTTTGTGGATCAAGCCCCAAACTCTCCAACACCGTTTCAGGATGTTCAAATACAGCCTTAAGACTTGATCTCAGCATCTTGCGCCGTTGGCCAAATCCGGCAGCCGTCACGCGTTCCAGATTGCGCAGCTCACAAGCGGGCTCGCACACGGCACGCGGCACCAAATGCACAATGCTGGATGTAATTTTAGGCGGCGGCGTAAACGCACTGCGGTTCACATCAAATAGTTTTGTGGCCGTGCAGCGCCATTGGCTGATAATCGAAAGCCTTCCATAAGCATCGCTGCCGGGCTTGGCCACAATCCGCTCGGCAACTTCTTTTTGAAACATCAAAGTGAGAGATGAAAACCAAGGCGGCCAAACCTCATCGCTGATCCAGCCAAGCAACAAAGCCGTGGCCACATTATAGGGCAAGTTGGCGACAATCTTGGCTGGCCCATTGATCAGCTTGCGCCAATCGACCTCCAATGCATCAGCCGAAATCACTTGTAACCGCCCAGGATAAGCAGCCGAAATTTCGGCCAAAGCGGGCAGGGTGCGTTCATCGCGCTCCACCGCAATCACACGTGTCGCCCCCTCCATCAGAAGCGCGCGGGTCAAGCCACCAGGGCCCGGCCCAATCTCAACAACTGTAAACCCTTCAAGCGGCCCGGCGGCGCGGGCAATGCGGCGCGTGAGATTAAGATCGAACAGAAAATTCTGGCCTAAAGATTTCTTTGCCGCCAATCCATGCGCCGCAATCACCTCGCGCAGCGGCGGCAAGCCATCATCACTCATGCCTTGGCTGCCATTGATGACGCTAACCTGATGGCCGCAATTAAACTTGTTGGATTGGCCTTGCCCGTGCCCGCAATGCCCAGCGCCGTGCCATGGTCAGGCGATGTGCGGATGAACGGCAAGCCGAGTGTCACATTCACGCCACCATGAAAATCCAGCGTTTTGACGGGGATCAAAGCCTGATCATGATACATGCAAAGTATCGCGTCATAGCTGGCTCGCGCCTCAGCATGAAAAGCCGTATCTGCTGAGATTGGTCCAAATGCGTCAATACTGGCTTGTTTTAAAGCGGCAACCGCAGGTGCAACGATGGTCTGATCCTCTTTGCCCATAGCGCCATTCTCACCCGCATGTGGGTTAAGCCCCGTCACAGCAATGCGCGGATGCGCGATCCCAAACCAGCGCTTCAAGCTTGTCGCAACAATTGTGCCCTGTGTCACAATGGCCGAACTGGTCAAAGCCTTTGGAACATCGGCCAAAGGAATATGCACGGTGATGGGCACAGCCCGAAGCCCGCTGCCCACCAGCATCATCACATCATGTGCTTCATAACCCGCGTTGCGCGCCAGAGCGGCCAGATAATCCGTATGGCCTTGGTGCTTAAACCCCACAGCATAAAGCGTTTCTTTTTGGATGGGATTGGTCACCATGCCCGAAGCTTCGCCCCTCAAACACAGGCGAACGGCCTCATCAATGGCTGCAATAACCGCCCCCGCATTTTGAACATCAAGCTTGCCCGCAACCGATGGCGCGGGAAGCGACCGATTGATGACCGGCACACCGCGCGCAAAAATGTCTGCCGCATCTGCTAATCGATCAACAGCAATAAATGAAACGGCAAAGCCAGCAGCTCTTGCACGCGTTTCAAAGACAGCGGCATCACCCAGTAAACAAAAACATAGAGCAGGGTCCTCATGCAACGCCACCCAAGCCTGTGCGGTGATTTCAGGTGCAACGCCAGCAGGCTCCCCCATGGTAAGAACCAGCGGTTTTTTCTGAGAAGGAAAGAGTGCCATTCCCTATTGCGCGTAAGATTGATCTTTATATTCGATCACCGCACTCTTGCGCATGATCGCAATATATTTCTTCTCAACCTTGTCATATTTTTCATTGAGTGCCAAAGCCTCGACTTGTTGCCGTGTTGGCATTTGAACGTTGAGTTTTGGAGGCGTAATGCTGCGCGTGCCGCAAAAACCAATCGCCTGAATGCCTTTGGGCCCACGTATCGGGCCGATGGCGTGGCCAACTCCTTTTGCATCAAGCGCATCTTTCAGAGGTTTCGGCAATTTCCTGGCATCAGCTTCGATTTGTTTGCCAATTTTCACGTTGAATATGCCAGATGCAGCAGCCCGCGCCGACGCACAGCCCTTGAATTTTTGCGCAAATTGCCCAGCCTCAATTGCGCGTGATTGCAAAAGCTGCGGGTCTTGTGCCTCAACCGGAAAATCGATCTGCATAATCTGATAAACCGTAATGGCCTGACGTCGCGGATCAGCCATTATCTTGGCCACTTTGCCTTTAATGTCGGATGTCACCTCATTGAACTTCTTGTCAACTTCACCGGGATCAACTTGAACTTTCTCTTTGAACTTTGCCCCAAGCAAGTGGTTAAAAGACATTTGCGCCGCGACATACTGGCGGAATGAGCTGAGCGTAACACCCTGTTTGCTGAGCTTTTCTTGAAGCCCGGTCATATCCGTTTTCATGTTTTTCGCCATGCCGGCCAAGCGTTCATCAATATCTTTATCGGTCGGGTCGATGCGACTGCGGTGGGCCTCGTCAATTTTGACAACATCATCAATCAAATTATTGCCGATTACGTGCCGATCAAAGCCACCTTTTTGTCCCAGAATTTCCAATAGCTTGATGCGTTGATCAATATCAAACGTGGTGACAGGATGATCATTCACAGTGGCAATCAAAGTTGACTCTTGGGCAAACCCAGGTGAACCCAAGGCTAGCAGCAGACAAGTTGTGAAAATGGCAAATAGCGGCTTCAATTTCATCAGAAATTGGCTGAAACTGCGGCTTTGCCCAGCGTCGCAAATTCCACCGACATCATCACCTTGTCTTCCGTTTGGCCGGTAAAGGGGTCGTTGGTTCCGGTATAAGCCAGTTTGAAGTTCATGCATTCGCAGTCAAATTCCAGTCCAATTGTTTTGCGCGTCAACTGACTATAAGCAACGTCATAGGTCAGCCCGCCAAACACATCCCACCCGTCATTCAGGCCGATTTTAACATCACCCTGAACCCAGTTCTCGGCAACGGTGCGGCCATAAGCAGGCTCGGCCGCAATGTTCAGATAACCCAGATTGGTGGAAAACCTGTCAAAAGTGAGGCTGGCCAAAGCTTCTTGCCGATCAAGAGCAGAAAAATCATTCAACATCCGCGCTTCATAGGAAAGCGACAGATTATCCCAAGGCTGGAAAACGACATTGCCAACAAGATCTGAGTTTTCGCCACTGAGGCCCGAACCCGCTACAAAACTATTCTGTCCCGCAAGGTGAACTGATTCACCCGCACTGGCGCGCATAAAGCCACCATTGGCACCAAGGAATGAATAGGTCACACCAACATTGGCCCGCGTGCCCCCTTCATATCGATCAGAGCCCGTAAAGCGATCTGCTAAAAACAAACTGGTATGGTCAAAATTCAGCGTGATTGCGTCCTCGTTACCAAACTGATTGACATTGCTTTGGTCGGACGCAGAAATAAACTGGAACACAGGCGACACAATGCTTTGTCCATAAGCGTAAGACCCAATGAACGGCATGCGCACATCAACACCAGCAGAAGGCAGAATTTGGCCCGTTGTTTCGCTTGTGCTGGCGGCGCCCGGTACATTATCGGTAATATAAATTTCATTGCGCAACTTGGCGAAGGGCGAAACCACAATGCCATTATCGCTGATCATTTGGGTCTTCCAACCCAACTCAACAAGGCCGCGCGTTTGATCGGTGCCGTGGTTCACCGTGGCATAGGGCGTGCTGCTATCGGTGCGGTGCAGTGAATATGCGTTCCAATTCAGAGTAATGTCGCCACCCACCCCAGTGTCTTTGAAAATATGCTCGCCCGAAACAAAGGGCATAACTGTTGGCATATTATTCTGATCTACATCGGTGGTCAGCGATTGAAAATCTAACAGCTGCGCCGAAACATAATTTTGGTCCCACAGCCCGGTGGCATAAACATCATTATTCGCAATTTCACGATAATCATAATTATAGTGGTCGAGGAATGTGCGATCGCTGGCGAAGGTTCCTTGCCAACCCCAGTTCCAATCCTGGTTCAGCGCAAATTTGCCTTCGGTTTGCACGGCACCACGCCATTCCTGATCATCAGGTGATGGCTGGCTGGAGAATTGATGAACCCCCATGGCGCGAATATTATAATTGCCATTGGCCAGCGCTTGCCGCCATTCAACATCGGCAACAGGCCCTTGTTTTGATGTAAGCAAAGGGCGGAACGTCAAATCATAATCCGGCGCCAGCGCCCAAAAATAAGTGGGTGCAATCCCAACGCCATAAGTCCCGCCAATTTTGATATCGGGCGTCAACCAGCCGGAGCGTCGCTTCACCGTTGGATCAGGATGAACAAAATAGGGTGCCGCTGCGATGGTCACGCCGTTCACCTGCAGCTTCGGATTCACATAAGCGATGTCGTGGGTCTTGTTGTCATGCGTGGCTGAATCAGCCACTATCTGCCAAAGCGGGTGGCCGCTGCGCGTGGTGCACTCTCCACACGCTGTATAAGTGGCTTTTTCATAGACAGTAACTTCGCCATCAAAGCGCTGCGCATATTGCGCAGTGATGGTCACATTGTTGGTGAGCAGGGCTTTCACATGCTCGGCAAAACCGGTCTTGAACTTGTTGGCCAGCGCCATGGTTTCGGCTTTGAGAATATTGCCATTGGGCTCACGCACTTCAACCGAACCATTGGCCTTAAACGCACCGGTTTTTGAATTATACTCAACGCGTGTGGCGGTCAGCGTGAAGGGCCCATAGACCAATCGCACAGTGCCTGTGGCAACAGCATTTTGAGTACGCGGATCATAGATTATCCGGTCAGCAACAACATCAACTTTTGTGCCTTGGGGCGGCAACGTCAAATCTGGTTCGGTAAAAGGCTTTTCTTCAATCGCCAGTGCCGGGGTTGATAAACCTGCAACAGCCAAAGCAAGCAACAGCGCACCGCAGGAAACACTTCCCCGCAGGAGGTCAAAACCGCCGCTTCGTTGCTTAAGCTTCCCCAAACACCACCACCTAAAAGACAACAGAACTTAATCTACCCTTAACTGGTTTCTGCTGCGCCGTGAAGGGAAGAAATATTTCGTAATAATCAGGTGAAAATAAGGATATGCGTCACTTTCAACCCACTTGGGTTAACGTCTTATGAATGCCTGTTGAAGGCTTCTGCCTGGCCCGCTATGCAGATTTTTTGTGCAACTTAAGGATTCTCCCATGAAAATAACATTTGCCAGCGCTTCTCTGCCCAAATCCGGCACCCTCGTGGTTTTTGCAACCGAGGGCGGCAAGTTGACGGCACCGGCGGCAAATGTGGATAAAACCACTAAAGGTCAGATTTCCAAGGCCATCAAAGCCGCCAATTTTGAAGCCAAGCGCGATCAAATTCTGGATCTAATCGCCTGCGGCACTCATTCGCGTGTGTTGGTTGTGGGGCTTGGCAAAGTCGAATCAATCAAGGCGGTTGAAGTTGAATTACTGGGCGGTGCCATTGCGGGGGCATTGCAATCCATCAAAGCAACCGAAGCCGCAATTGCCTTTGCCATGCCAGGATTGAAGGATTTAACCGAAGGCGAATCGGCGGCTCTGATGGCATCAGGCGCTGCTTTGCGCGTTTACAGCTTCGATCAGTATAAATCGAAAAAGCCCGATCAGCCGAAAGCCCTTGAAGCTATAACCGTGCATTGTTCGTTGCCTGATAAAGCCAAATCGGCCTTTGCGCCTTTGTCGGCCGTGCGCGAGGGCGTTCATTTCGCCCGTGATCTGGTGAATGAGCCGGCTAATATTTTATATCCCGCCGAATTTGCCAACCGCGCCAAGCAACTGGCCAAGGCCGGCGTGAAAATTGAAATTTTAACGCCGGCACAAATGAAAAAACTTGGCATGGGCGCATTGCTCGGCGTGGCCCAAGGTTCGCCTTTTGAAGCGCGCCTCGTGGTCATGCGTTGGGATGGTGGTAAGAAGGGTCAACAACCCGTGGCCTTCATCGGCAAGGGTGTAACCTTTGATACCGGCGGCATATCGATTAAACCCGCCGCAGGCATGGAAGACATGAAGGGTGACATGGGCGGTGCTGCTTGCGTTACCGGCCTCATGCTCGCTCTCGCCAAGCGCAAGGCAAAGGCTAACGTGATCGGCGCCATCGGCATTGTCGAAAACGCAGTCGATGGAAACGCCCAGCGTCCGGGTGATGTAGTCAAATCCATGTCGGGCCAAACCATTGCGGTGCTCAATACCGATGCTGAAGGCCGTCTCGTTTTGGCTGATGTGCTGTGGTATATCCAAGACAAATACAAGCCAAAATTCATGATCAATCTCGCCACCCTCACGGGCGCAATCCTTGTGGCACTGGGTAAAGAACATGCTGGCTTGTTCTCCAACAATGATGAACTTTCAAATCGCATTAGCGAAGCGGGTTATGCCACGGGCGAAAAAGTTTGGCGCATGCCACTCACCCCCGGCTACGATAAAATGATCGACAGTGATATCGCCGATATGAAAAACATCGGCGGCCGTTTCGCAGGTTCCATCACCGCCGCGCAGTTTCTGCAGCGCTTCGTCAACAAAGTGCCGTGGGCGCATTTGGACGTGGCGGGTACAGCCATGGACGCCGAAAAAAGCGCCATCAACCAAAGTTGGGGTTCGGGCTGGGGCGTGCGCTTGCTCAACAAGCTGGTGGCTGATCACTACGAAAAGTAACTCACAAACGCCGTCATTCCCGCGAAAGCGGAAATCCAGCTTTGCATGCGCAGAGCGTTTGCCTTTGACCTTTAAGGCGCGAAGACCAGAATCAAGTGAGACGAAATCGGCTCACTTGATTTTGACCCCTGCTAAATCTGGGGAAATTTAAGTTTTGGTGGGTCTGTTAAAACGCATATTGCTCTAAGTTCCGGCCAAAGCGTTGGTGCGCTTGCGCGCCAGCGCTTCAACCGTCTTACTGCCCGCGTTGATAACATCGAACTTGATGCGCGAATCTTCAACATAGTCGCGATTTTCCAGGGCCCAAGACCCAAGCAATTTCAATGGTTCAATCAGCGTCAATCCAGTCGCCGTAAGTTCATAATCGACGCGCGGCGGAATTGTCGGTGTCACCGTCCTCGTCACCAATCCATCGCGCTCCAAGCCGCGCAATGTCAACGACAGCATCCGCTGCGAAATCGCACTCACAGCACGGCGAATTTCGCTGAACCGCATCGGGCCGTTCGACAGTATTCCAACAATATAAACCGTCCATTTGTCGCCAACCCGGGCCAAAACATCGGCCACAGCGCGGCATTGGGTGGTTTCATGACTGATACCCGGTTTCATAATTGTGCCTTCTTGTGTTACATATTTAAGTTACATATCTAGTGTCGGTAACAATAATTTACTCAGTCACAAATAACAACTGTGACCGGGGATTGCAACCCACATGAAGGAAGCCGACAATGACCAAAATTCTCTATCTCAATTCCAGCCCCCGCAGCGATTCAGCCTCAGCCAAGGTCGCCCTCGAGCTCGTCAGGAAAATCAAAGCAAATTCAAAAGGTTCAACCCTTGTTGAACGGGATTTAACCAAGCAGGTGTTGCCTCACATCGATGAAAACTTCGTCGTTGGCAGCCGCATCGAAGCTGAAAAGCGCAACAAACCGCAACAAACCACTGTAGACCTTTCAGACAAGTTGATCGCCGAACTGGCCGAAGCAGAAACCCTTGTCATCGCTTCTCCAATGTTCAACTTTGGTTTAGCAACCACATTGAAGGCTTGGTTCGACTATGTCGTGCGCGCTGGCGTTACCTTTAAATATGCCGAGACAGGTCCAGAAGGCCTGCTGAAAGGTAAGAAGGCTTATGTCGTTGTTGCTCGCGGCGGCATCTATTCAAACGGCCCGATGAAGGCCTTTGATTTCCAAGAACCATATTTGTGACAGATTCTAGCATTCATTGGCATCACTGATGTCACCTTTGTGCACGTCGAAGGCTTGGCTTTTGGCCCTGAAGCCGCCGAAAAGTCAGTGAATGCAGCTCTTGAAAGCATCCCTCAGCTGCTCGCCGCTTAATTAAATCTGGCCATCTCGCCAATGCTGGGCGAGGTGGTTGGTTGCTGCGAGAAGTAATCGTAACAACCATGTATACAATTATGCATGGCTGCTACTTGATATGAGTATATGTACTCACTTGAATTACAGATTATAGCTGTCCACCTCTAAGGTGTCGCGGCAAAACCATCCGCGCGCCAAGTTTCAAAAAAAGGATAGGAAAATGAACTCGATCTGGCAACCCGTTAAAATCGGCAAAATGAATTTAAAGCATCGTTTGGGCCTCGCGCCCATGACACGCAGCCGTGCCAAATATGACGGCACCCCTGGTGATCTGGCCGCTGAATACTACGCCCAACGTGCTTCGCTCGGTCTTTTGATCACCGAAGGCACCCAACCTTCAGATGACGGCCAAGGCTATACCACCACACCCGGCATCTATACCGATGCTCATGTTGCTGGTTGGAAAAAAATCGCCGACGCCGTGCACAAGGCAGGCGGTCATCTTTATATCCAGTTGATGCATGCAGGCCGCATTTCCCATCCTGATAACACCCCACATCACCGTCAGCCCGTTGGCCCATCGGCGATTTCGGCAGATGCGCCAATGTTCACCCCAACCGGCATGCAGAACACCCCAACCCCACGTGCCTTGACCAACGCTGAGGTAAAACAAACCGTCAAAGACTTCGCCTATGCCGCCAAGCGCGCTGTTGAAGCAGGTGCTGATGGTGTGGAAATCCATGGTGCCAATGGCTATCTGATCGAACAATTTATCGCACCCAATGCCAACACTCGCACCGATGAATATGGTGGCTCAATCGAAAACCGCGCCCGCTTTGCCATTGAAGTAGCCAAGGCTGTCGCCGTTGAGATTGGTGCAGATCGCACTGGCATTCGCCTGTCGCCACTCAACACCGCCGGTGGCTTGGTTGAAGGCCCAGAAGCGCCAGCGCTCTATCGTTATCTGGTGGCTGAATTGAACAAGCTCAACCTCGCTTATCTGCATATCCTGCATACGGGCGATGAAAACTTGTTGCAGGATATTCGCAAGGAATGGAAGCATCCACTGCTCGTCAACCGTCCAAACGCAACACCTGACAAGCTGGATCATGACTTGAAGACCGGCACAGCCGATTTGGTTCCAGTCGGCAAAATGGCCTTGGCCAATCCTGATCTCGTTGCGCGTCTCAAGGCCGATGCGCCTTTGAACGAGTTTGTTGCCGCCACTTTCTTCGGCGGCGATGAAAAGGGCTACACGGATTATCCCGCCCTCGCGGCATAATCACGCTTGAAATGTTATCCGTCATGAGGTGAAAGACCCTCATGACGGATGTTTGGTTCTACCACCTCGAAAAGCAACCCTTGGAACATGTGTTGCCACGCATAGTGGCCAAAGCCATCGAGCGCGGGCTCGCTATGGTTATCGAAACCACATCACCTGAAAACATCACCAAAATATCCGACATGCTCTGGGCCGCTGAAGATGTGGCCTTTCTGCCGCATGGTTTCGAAGGCGACGGGCAGGGCGAACTCCAACCCGTCTGGCTCACTTGTAGTTCCGATAACCCCAACGATGCCAAAATGCGGGTCTACTCGCACGGCGCAATTCCTGTTGATATATCAATGCTTTCCCGCGCCATGCTCATGTTCGATGGTAACGATCCTCAAGCCCTCGAATCTGCCCGTGCCGAGTGGAAGCGCCACAAAGCCGATGGCCATAGTGTAAGCTATTGGCGTCAAGACGAATCCGGAAAATGGCAAAATCAGGCAAAATGACCATCCCTTTAAACCCTCACGCTGAGGTGCGCGTGGTTGCAAACCACGAGCCTCGAAACGCGCTCGCAGCGAGCTTAAGATGACCGACAAACTCAAATACCGCTTGCTCACCGGCCCCGACGATAAAGCCTTCTGCGAAAAAGTCTCTAAAGCGCTCGAAGAGGGCTATGAACTCTATGGTTCTCCCAGCATAACCTTCAACGGTGAACACTGCATCGTAGCCCAAGCTGTTGTGTTGAAAACGCAATGACCAAGCCCGATGATTGGCATGGCAAAACCGTTCTTATCACCGGTGGTGCAGGCGGCATGGGCCGCGCCATTGCAGCAGAGTTCGCAGCCAGCGGAGCCAATATCGCCATCGCTGATTTGCGCCCACAAAATCTGCCAACAAATCATCTCCCCATCGAAACCGACGTTGCAAAAGTT
>JAYVXY010000239.1:0-3555 GCA_043784785.1 Aestuariivirga sp.
TGGATCGAACCAAACACCGCCGCCAAAACCTACCGCGTTGCCGCCGGAACACGCTGGCGCACGGTAATTGCGGGGCTCGACAAGATCGGATTTTCGCCCGCAGTCATGCAATCCAATAATGACTTTGGCGTGGCCTCCACATTCAGTGTCAATGCCCATGGCTGGCCGGTTACATTCAGCAGTGCGGGAACAACGGTGCGTTCGATCAAAATGCTGCTGGCCAATGGCGATCACGTTACCTGTTCGCGCACCGAAAACGCCGATCTTTTTTCGCATGCCATGGGTGGCTATGGCCTGTTCGGCATAATCACCGAGCTTGAGGTTGATATGGTTCCCAACGTCAACCTCAAACCCAGCTTTGAAGTTATGCCCGGAGAACTACTCGGCCAAGCATTTGCTGAAAAGCTCCAAGAAGACCCCAAAATCCAAATGGCCTATGGCCGCATGAACATCGCAATCGATAAGTTTTTCGATGAAGCCATGCTGATCACCTATGTGCCTTCGGGCGATCAATCCAGTATCGCACCTGCCGCAGGCTCCGGTCTTGTCAGTAAGATTTCGTGCGATATTTTTCGCCAGCAAGTGGGTTCCGATCGCTGGAAAAACCTGCGCTGGGGCATCGAAGCAACTGTCAACCCAAACATCAACTCAGGTATTGCGACGCGCAACAGTTTGATCAATGAACCGGTCATCACCTTGGATGATAATGATCCATTGCGCACAGATATTTTGCATGAATATTTTGTATCCCCGGCTCGCTTTGGCGAATTCGTAACAGTCTGCAAAGATGTAATTCCCTCCTCTTTCCAGGAATTGCTGAACATCACCCTGCGTTATGTCGATACTGATAAAGACAGCGTGCTGACCTACGCCACCGAGCCACGCATCGCAGCAGTGATGCTTTTCAGCCAGGAAAAATCATGGCGTGCCGAGGCTGATATGGCGCGCATGACCAATGCTTTGATCGAACGTGTGCTGGCCATTGGTGGCACTTATTATCTGCCCTACCGCCCTCATGCCTCGGTTGATCAATTCCGCCGTGCTTACCCGCGCCACCCGGAATTCATCGCCAAGAAAAAGAGTGTCGATCCCACCCTCGCTTTCCGCAATGGATTGTGGGAAAATTATTTGAGCAAAGTTTAAGGAGGGCTGCATGACACGCTTGCGTTGGGTTGCCGTTACCTATGCAGCCATTCTCGTCTTCGTTGCAGTGGTGGGCCACATCCCCGGCACCGTTGATGCACAAGGCCGCATCTTTGGGATCTTCAGATTGACGATCTATAATGACGTGCTGCATCTCTCATCCGCCGTCTGGGCCGCCATTGCTGCGTGGTGGTCGCATCGCGCTTCAAAAACCTTCCTACAATATTTTGGCTTCCTTTATTTTGTCGATGGCATGATGGGCTTGATCACGGGTTCCGGCTATCTTGATCTCGGCATCATTAATTATGGCTGGCAAGACCTGCCATTGATGTTCAAGATCTTCGCAAATACGCCGCATATAACTCTGGGTGGCTGCGCCCTATTGGCGGCGCGCTTTCTCGATCAAAGACAAGATTGATGCGCAGCTTTTTCAAAGCCTTGAAGTGGTGCCTCATTGGCTTTGTTGTGTTGGTCGTGGGCCTATTGACACCCATCATTTACAACGAACTCGCCTGCCAAGGCCCAGACGTCACATCAACATATAAACCAATCATTACTGACGTAAAGTTTCAGCGTCACGAAGCCAATTCCTATCTCACCTATCCCGAATGGCACATTGTTTATGCCTATGAGGGCATGGCCAACACATTGCGTGGGGGTGATGAATATCAGTTTGATTATATCTCCAGCATTGAAGGCTTCTGGTCTGCCACCTGCAAGCTCAGCCGCATGGCAAGGCAACATGGCGGCGCTGATTTTGATACACGCTCTACCAATTATGTGATCGGCGCATCCTTCACCCTCGAGCTTGGAATGAAAGCGCTTTATGAAGAACTATTAGGCCGCCTGTTCGCCACATTGCGCGGGCCCAACAAAACACCCCAAGATCAGGTGGCCGCCAACATGGCCGAAAACTATGCCGCATTCCTCCAGCAAACACCGTGGTATGAGTACCCCTTCGCCGATGAAGTCACCAAACTCTGGGCCGCACACCTTGACGCACCCTTGCGCGGTTGGGAACGGCGCCTTGCATTAGGTGGCGAATGGAAAGCGAAAATTGCCTATGCCAACGGCATCAAAAGTCTCGTCGGCGCAACGACTGGCGATGCTGATTTGGAGATCAGATCGGTTGTGAAAGATATTTCACCTGAAGCGCTGGCAACAATCAAAGATGTTCAAATTCTTTCAACCACGCCGCAAGGCACAATCATCAACACACCGCGCTATGGCGCCTATACAAACATCCTGAAAGAAATTGCAGCGAAGGGCGGCAACATTGTCGAGATTGCAGGCAATGAAAACATTTTTGTAACAGCCATCAAGCTGAATGGAAGTGACTTCGCACCACCACCCGAGACGTCAATCATCGGTGAAATTGCCCGCGATGGATATGATGATCATCGTTTGTTGCTGAGCGTGCCCATCATTAAACTTGCCGATCTGATAAGAAAGTTAGAGACTGGTCCAGTAAAATTGGAACACATCTATGATTATTGAGCGGCCAATTGCAGCAATCAAACACCTGTCCAACATCATCGCAATTGTTTTGGCTTGGTTCGTTGCAACACCGCTACTTACCTTAATCCCCGGATTTACAGCAACGGTAAGGGTCATTGCTCCAAGTCAAACTTTTTTGACTCGCATTCCCAAAGAAACCTCAATCTTAGAGTGGTCGAGCCGTTCAATCACATTGAACAGTTCCAATATTTTTTTCGTTGTTGATCTTTATAAATCAGGTGCGCTGCTGGTTATTCCTGCTTCAGGTGCTGGCTGCGTTGCTAGGCCTTTTGCGCAACGATAAATAGCCTTGGAAAACGCAACAACACTTTGCCATCGGCCATAACAGGATAATGCTTATTCAGGCGCTGTTTATAAGCAACCACAAACGCTTCTTTCTCGATCGCAGAAAGAGGTTCAACAAATGGCCGCAAGCCAGTTGAAGAAATCAGCTGCACGATCCCTTCAACACCATTCAGTGGATGATTATAAACCGTGTGCCAAATTTCAATGCGCGAGCATAAAGGCTTAAGCGCTTCATAATAAACTTCAGGCTGCGGCAAAACCGAACGCGCCGCCGCCGCCGATTTGAGCTTTTCTGCCCAGGGCCCTTCAGCCGCAGTCTCCCGCATTGTTTGATGGCTGGGCTCGCCAAGATTATCCGGCATTTGAACGGCCAAAACGCCACCCGGATTCAACTGCGCCATCAACCGTTGCAAAACCATCAAATGATCAGGCACCCATTGAAAGGTTGCGTTTGAGAATAACAAATCTGCCTTTTGGCCGGGAAGCCAAGTCATAAGATCAGCCTTCTCAAACTTTACCTTTGGCAATTCTTGGCGCGCAGCAACCAGCATCGCCTCAGAATTATCAATGCCGATAATCCGCGCGGAGGGATAAGCCGAAACCAAAAGC
>JAYVXY010000240.1:0-11410 GCA_043784785.1 Aestuariivirga sp.
GTTGAACGCGAAGCTGCGGCCAAGCGTAAAGCTGAAGATGATGCCCGCCACCGCATGGAAGAAGACGGTAAGCGCAAAGCTGACGAAGCAGCCAAGAAGCTTGCTCCAAAAGTTGAAGCTCCGTCGCGTATTGCCGATGATGATGGCGATGATGATGGCGGCAAGCGCGCTAAAGCCATGGTGCGCCCTGCTGGCGGTGTTATCCGCCGCATTGTAACGCCACCGGCGCCGACGCGCACCAAGGCTGATGCCGACAAACGCCGTGGACGCCTCACTGTTTCAAACGCTATGGCGGAAGGCGATGAAGATCGCGCACGTTCGGTAGCCGCGTTCCGTCGTCGTACCGAGCGCCTGAAGAAGCAAGCTCAAGGCTTCACCAAGCCTACCGAAAAAATGATGCGCGAAATTGTGATTCCAGAAGCGATCACCATTCAAGAACTTTCAAACCGCATGGCCGAGCGTGCTGTCGACATCATCAAGCTGCTGATGAAGCAAGGCCAGATGCACACGATCAATGATTTGATTGATGCTGATACCGCCCAAATCATCGCTGAAGAAATGGGCCATAAGGTCAAGCGCGTTTCTGAATCAGATGTGGTTGAAGGCCTATCTCAAGATAATGATGCTGATGAGCTTCTCCTGCCGCGCCCACCTGTGGTCACCATCATGGGTCACGTTGACCATGGCAAGACATCACTGCTCGATGCGATCCGCAAAACCAATGTGGTCACCGGCGAAGCTGGTGGCATTACCCAACATATCGGCGCTTATCAGGTTAAGACCGCCAATGGTCTGGTGACCTTTATCGACACACCTGGCCATGAAGCCTTTACTTCGATGCGGGCCCGTGGTGCGCAGGCAACGGATATTGTTGTTCTGGTGGTTGCGGCTGATGATGGTGTGATGCAGCAAACGGTTGAAGCCATTAGTCATGCGCGTGCTGCTGGTGTGCCGATTATTGTTGCGATCAACAAGATGGATAAGCAAACCGCTAATCCAACGCGGGTTCGCACGGATTTACTGCAGCATGAAATCGTGGTTGAAAGCATGGGTGGTGATACCATGGACGTGGAAGTTTCCGCAGCCAAGGGCACCAATCTGGACAAGTTGCTTGATGCGATTTTGTTGCAAGCTGAAGTTCTTAATCTCCGCGCCAATCCAAATCGTGAAGCTTCAGGCCTCGTGGTTGAAGCGCAACTCGACAAAGGCCGTGGCCCTGTGGCCACTGTGCTTGTGCAACGTGGCACTTTGAAACTGGGTGATCTATTCGTGGCTGGTTCCGCATGGGGCCGGGTTCGGGCGCTGATCGATGATAAGGGTGCCCATGTTAAAACCGCTGGGCCATCGGCTCCGGTTGAAGTGCTCGGTTTGAACTCAGCGCCAGAAGCGGGTGACCGTTTCGACGTGGTTGAGAATGAAGCGCGGGCTCGTGAAATTACCGATTACCGCGAACGCAAGCGCCGCGAAACCCGTGGCACTGGTGCGGTTCGTTCATCGCTTGAACAGATGATGAGCCAACTCAACCAAGCAGGCCGCGCTGAATTCCCAGTCTTGGTGAAAGCCGACGTGCAGGGTTCTGCCGAAGCCATTGTTCAAGCCATTGAAAAAATCGGCAATGATGAAATCCGCGCCCGCGTGGTTCATTATGCTGTGGGCGGTATTTCTGAGAGTGATATCAATTTGGCCGCGGCATCGGGTGCTGTGGTTCTAGGCTTTAACGTGCGCGCCAATGGCCAGGCGCGAGATGCAGCACAACAGCAAGGCATCGAAATTCGTTATTACAACATCATCTATGATCTTGTGGACGATATCAAAGCCGCCATGGGTGGCAAGCTGGCTCCAGAAATTCGCGAAACCTTCCTGGGCAACGCGAAGATCCTCGAAGTGTTCAACATCACCAAGGTGGGCAAGGTTTCGGGCTGTATGGTCACCGAAGGTACGGTTCAACGTGGTGCGAAGGTGCGCCTGATCCGTGATAACGTGGTGGTGCATGAAGGCACGCTGAGCACGCTCAAGCGCTTCAAGGATGAAGTGAAAGATGTGCAGACGGGCCAAGAATGCGGCATGGCGTTTGAAGGCTATCAAGACATGCGCGTCGGCGATGTGATCGAATGCTTCCGGGTTGAAAAGGTGCAACGGACGCTGGCTTAAGGGAGATTTCTTATGGCCCACAGTTCTGCCCCGTCCCAACGCATGCTGCGTGCTGGCGAATTGATCCGCCATGCGCTGGCCGAGATATTTTTGCGTGGTGAAACCGGTAATCCGGCTTTGGATAAGTTGGCACCAACAGTGGTGGAGGTGCAGCTTTCACCCGATTTGAAAATCGCTACCGCCTATGTGCGCACCTTGTTTGCAGGCAAGGAAGAAGCGATGATGGAAGCCCTGCACAAGAACCGCAAATATATTCGTGGCCTGATGTCGCCAAAACTGGGCATGAAGTTTACCCCCGATGTTCGGTTTCGAATCGATACGGCTTTGGATTATGCCAATAAGATTGATGATATCTTGCGCAAGCCGGAAGTGCAGCAGGATTTAAAGAAGGAGTAGGACCGTTTTATGTTCTCCTCTCTATTCGTCACCCCAGCGAAGGCTGGGGTCCCGCTTGTAAAGGATTGGATTCGTCAAAAAGGAAAGCGGGATGCCAGCCTGCGCTGGCATGACGGTAATATAATAATTTCAATGAGTTGAACATGAAAAAACGTGGCAAACCTGTTCATGGCTGGGTGGTTTTTGATAAGCCTTTGGGGATGTCATCTACGCAAGCGGTTGGCAAAATTCGCTGGCTATTCAATGCTGAAAAGGCGGGCCATGGTGGCACATTGGATCCACTCGCTACCGGTTTGTTGCCCATTGCTTTAGGCGAAGCCACCAAGACTGTGCAATGGGCTATGGATGGGCGCAAGACGTATCGATTTCGAATTAAATGGGGGGCTGAAACTGAAACAGATGATCTTGAAGGCAAGGTTTCTGCACAATCAGCATCGCGTCCAAACCAAAGTAGTATTGAATCAATACTAGATCAATTTATAGGTGAAATCACCCAGATTCCACCAATCTATTCTGCTTTGAAAATTGATGGCGAGCGGGCTTATGATTTGGCGCGCGCTGGCGAAGCACCAGAGATGAAGCCGCGTCAGGTGCTGATCGAAGAGTTGCGTTTGATAGATGCGAGTAACCCTGAACAGGCCGATTTCGAAGTCGTGTGCGGCAAGGGCACTTATATTCGGGCGCTGGCACGGGATATGGGGCGTAAGCTGGGTTGCCTTGGCCACCTTACGCTGCTCAGGCGAACTCAAGTTGGGCCTTTTTCGGAAAAACACATGATTTCGCTGGAAAGCTTGGAGGAATTGAGCCATAAGCCCGATCGTGAGAGCGCCTTACAAGGCGTTTTACATTCCATTTCGACCGTGCTGGACGGCATCCCGGCACTGGCCGTTGTGGATGGGCAAGCCGCCCAATTGAGGCAAGGCCAATCGGTTTTGCTGCGCGGAGCGAATGCACCGATCAATTGTGCGGCAGTCCTGGTGACCCATGAGGGCAGGCCTTTAGGCATCTGCGAAATTGCTCAAGGATCACTCAAAACCAAACGTTTGTTCAACCTTTAATTTCCAATTGGAGATGCACGATGACGATGACTGCTGAGCGTAAACTCGCTCTTGTAAAAGACTATGCGACCAAGGCCGGAGACACCGGTTCACCTGAAGTGCAGGTGGCCATTCTGACTGAGCGCATCAACTACCTCACCGAACATTTCAAGACCCACAAAAAGGATAATCATTCCCGCCGTGGTCTTTTGAAGATGGTGGCGGCGCGCCGCAGCTTGCTCGACTATTTGAAGTCGAAAGATGATGCGCGCTATCAAACGCTGATCAAGCGCCTCGAAATCCGCCGTTAATTTGGTTGGGGCTGGATTTATTTATTGCCGTCATGCCAGTGACAAGCTGGCATCCAGCTTCCCACAGGCACACGCGTAAACAAGAAAGCGGGACCCCAGCCTGCGCTGGGGTGACGTATCTAAAAATAAAGAGGGGTGTCGTCCATGGGGCGACGCTTCACGACCCCGTAAATTGAATTCAGCAATAGGGCTGAATTCATCCCGGTTCTTGGGGGCTGCGAAAGATGCAGCACGAACCGTACAAGGAAAAGATGATGTTTAATATTGATGTAGAAGAAATCCAATGGGGTGGCCGCACCCTTCGTATTGAAACCGGCCGTATTGCCCGCCAAGCTGATGGCGCAGTTCTCGTAACCTACGGCGAAACCACAGTGCTGGCCACTGCCGTTGCCGCCCGCACCGAAAAACCCGGAATTGACTTTTTCCCACTGACCGTAAATTACCAAGAAAAGGCCTATGCTGCTGGCAAAATTCCTGGTGGTTATTTCAAGCGTGAAGGCCGCCCGTCAGAAAAAGAAACTCTGGTTTCGCGTCTGATCGACCGTCCGATCCGTCCATTGTTCCCTGCTGGCTTCCGCGTGGAAACTCAAGTTGTGGCCACTGTTCACTCATATGATATGGAAAATGACTCCGATATCGTAGCACTCGTTGCTTCTTCCGCTGCCCTCACCATTTCCGGCATCCCGTTCATGGGCCCGGTTGGTGGTGCGCGCGTCGGCGTGATCAACGGTGAATATGTTTTGAACCCCACCATTGAGCAGATGAAAACCTCTGATCTTGATCTGGTTGTGGCTGGCACATCTGATGCGGTTCTGATGGTTGAATCCGAAGCCAAGGAACTTTCAGAAGAAATGATGTTGGGCGCTGTGATGTTTGGTCATGCTGGTTTTCAGCCAGTGATCGAAGCCATCATCCGCTTGGCTGAGCGTTCATCGCGCGAACCCCGCGAGTTCAATCCACCCGATGAAGAAAAGCTGTTCAAGGCTGTGAAGAAGTCGGGCGAAAAGCCCCTGCGCGCCGCTTATGCCATTCCCAAGAAAGAAGATCGCCAGGAAGCTGTTTCCAAGGTGAAAGACGATCTGCTGGCGAAGATGGTTGATGCTGAAGATGCAAAAGCCCCATCAGCGCAAAAAGTTGGCGAAGCCTTCAAGCATCTCGAAAAAGATATTGTGCGCAATGCCATTCTGGATACCGGCCTGCGCATTGATGGCCGCGACACCAAAACCGTTCGTGCCATTGTTGCTGAAGCATCGGTTCTTCCACGCACCCACGGTTCGGCTCTGTTCACCCGTGGTGAAACCCAGGCCCTCGTTGTGACGACATTGGGCACCGGCGAAGATGAGCAATATGTTGACTCGCTCGATGGCACCTACAAATCCAAATTCATGCTGCATTATAATTTCCCTCCCTTCTCGGTAGGTGAAGTGGGCCGCATGGGTGGTGCCGGGCGCCGCGAAATCGGTCATGGCAAATTGGCCTGGCGCGCGATTAACCCGATGCTGCCATCGGCTGATGAGTTCCCCTACACGGTTCGTGTTGTGTCTGAAGTGACGGAGTCAAACGGCTCATCATCAATGGCCACCGTGTGCGGCGCTTCGCTGGCTTTGATGGATGCTGGTGTGCCTTTGAAATCACCTGTGGCTGGTATTGCCATGGGCCTGATCAAGGAAGGCGAGCGCTTTGCGGTTCTCTCCGACATTCTGGGTGATGAAGATCATTTGGGCGACATGGACTTTAAAGTTGCCGGCACCAGCAATGGTGTGACGGCACTGCAAATGGACATCAAGATCACCGTCATCACCGAAGAGATCATGAAGGTTGCTTTATGGCAGGCCAAGGATGGCCGTTTGCATATCCTGACCAAGATGGCTGAGGCGCTTGAGAAGGCGCGCCCAGGTCTGGGTGAACATGCACCACGCATTGAAACCATCAAGATTCCAACCGACAAGATCCGTGAAGTGATCGGCACCGGTGGCAAGGTGATCCGCGAGATCGTGGAAAAGACCGGCGCCAAGATCGACATTCAAGATGATGGCACGATCAAGGTTGCATCTTCTTCAGGTGAGGCGATCACAGCTGCGCTCAAATGGATCAAGTCGATCGTATCTGAAGCTGAAGTCGGCGGCATTTATGATGGCAAGGTTGTGAAGGTTGTGGACTTTGGCGCTTTCGTCAATTTCTTCGGTGCCAAGGATGGCTTGGTGCATGTGTCGGAGCTTGCTGCCCACCGCGTGAACAAAGTGTCTGACGTGGTGAAGGAAGGCGATGCTGTGAAGGTCAAGCTATTAGGCTTCGACAATCGCGGCAAGGTTCGCCTTTCGATGAAGCAGGTTGATCAGGCCACCGGCGAAGATTTGAGCGCCAAGCAGGCGGCTGATGCGCCAGCGGCTGGCGAAGATCACACCAACGAATAATTCGTCTGTGTACGGATGAATAAGGGCGCGGGGCAGAAATGCTCCCGCGCTTTTTAATTCCCTCACGTCCCGTCATGCCAGCGCAGGCTGGCATCCCGCTTTCCTGTTGGCATTGAGAGAAGCGGGACCCCAGCCTTCGCTGGGGTGACGGAGCCGGGAGAGTGACGGCGTGTGGGGGATACGATAGAGTCTACATATGAAAACTCTCATCCAAATCCCCGCGCTCGGATGTAATGATTGGCTTTATGCCAAGATCAATCCGTTGCTGCCTGCATCGCTTAATCACCGCGTCACCATCCCTGCCGCTAATCGCATGGCCGGTTGTGTCGAACAGGTGCTGATCCAAGCGCCTGATCAATTCATTTTGCTTGGTACATCATTTGGTGGGCGGGTAGCGATGGAGGTGACGCTTGCTGCGCCGGAGCGAGTTTTGGGATTGATCATTATTGGGGCAGGGCCTGGGCCGGTGGCAGATCAGGTCGGAGGTTTGAAACGTTCGGCGCGGATTCGGAGTGGTGAGTTTGAAAATGTGATCGCCGAGATGGGCGATATTATTTCGCATCTGCCGGGGCCGAATGGGGTTTCGACGATGAATGCGTTTCGCGATATGTCGCGCGCGATGGGGCCGGAGAAAATGGCTTTGCAATCGGACGCGCTCGCCTACCGCGAAGATCTATGGCCGCACCTGACTGAGATTGAATGTCCCGTACTTTGCCTGTGGGGTGATCACGATCAATACACGGCGTCTGAAGTCGGGCTGAAGATTGCCGCAGCGGTGAAGCGCGGGACATTTGTTGAATTGCCAGACTGCGGGCATTTCCCAACACTAGAATATCCGATTGAATCCGCTGATGCGATTTTGAGTTGGATGACGGCCTTTTGATTTACTTCAAACTCGTCACATATTCTGCAATCGCCGCAATATCGGCCTCCGGCAAACTGGCAATATGTTTGCGCACTTCGCCCATGCCGCCCGATGACATTTTGTCGTAGCCCAGCTCTTCGCCGTTTTGGAATGCAAGCACCAGATCCTTGGCATCCTTATAACGGCCGCGTTCGATGAGGCCCCTCATGGATGACACTTTGCCTTTTCCATCAGGGTGCGGGCCACCCTGGAACATGCGGGAATTATCGCTGCTCATAAAAATCGTGCGCGGTGTGTGGCATTCGCTGCAATGGCCGGGACCTAAAACAAGATAGGCCCCACGGTTCCAGCTTTCGGTTTGTTTCGGATCGGGCACAAACTTCGCATCATCCAAACCGATCCACTGCCAAAGTCCCAAGCCCCGGCGCACAACAAATTGCAGCGGCACGTCATGCGGCTTGGTTGGATTGTTCACCGGCGGCAGAGATGCGAGATAGGCTTTGATGTCGAGAACGTCTTCCATCTTCATATGGGCATAAGACGTATAGGGAAAAGCCGGAATGAGATGTTGGCCCGTGGGGGTTAGCCCCCTTTGCATCGCATTGACAAAATCAACATCGCTCCATTTGCCCAACCCGGTTTCAGGATCGGGCGTGAGATTGGGCGAATAAAGAATACCAATCGGCGTGGTTAACGGTTTGCCACCTGCAGGTGCTGCCGCATCAGTCTCCGAGGCATGGCAGGAAATGCAGCCGCCGATATTGTAGAGCAGTTTGCCGTTTTCGAGATTGGGGTCATGAGCCGGAATATCGGCCTGCGTTAACGGATGGGGCGCTGAGGCCACCCAAAAAACAATCAGCCCTGATGCTGCCAGCAACATCAGGGCCGAGAAATTACGCTTACTGAAAAGTTTGGAGGCCAAGGTCTATGGCGCAGGCGCGCGGAATTTTTCGTGGCAGCCGCCGCAGCCAGCACCAAGTGCCGGGAACTTGGCCTTGAAGCCGGCTTCATCCTTGGTGGCGGCCAATTCGGTGAAGGCCTTGTAATAAGCATTACCAGCAGCTTCAAAGCCCTTAGGGTCTTTCCAGATGGCTTCAAGGGCACGGGTTTTCAGGGCCTTGCTAGTCTTGCTGTCGGCGGGGAAGAATTCAGGCCATTTGGCGCAAGCCGCCCCTTCAGCATCCATGGCGGCTTTCACGGCGGCGGCGTCATAAGGCTTTTCCCCCTTAATGATCGGCACCAAAACACCCATGGTCTTGCCGTTGCCCTTCATGCAGGTTTGACGGGCGGTTATCGCGTCATCACCGCTCAGTGCGGCAAAGGCCAAGCTTGCACCTAGTGAAAGCACCAATGCACCACCCAGAAGGCCTAAGGAAATCTTTGAAATCATAAATTTACTCCTGATGTGAAACGTGAGCCTATCGCCACCAATAGCGTTACAGTTTGAATCTAGCGTTTATTCCAATTCTGTCACGTCAAAATTGTGTCGGCTCTCGAAAATATCATCGTTAGATTATTGTAATGCGCAACTTCGCCACATGAATGCCAGATGAAGGGCCAATTCCAGTTTTATTCAGGCTTGAAGCTTTAGGGTTTTCTTAGGTTCAATACTTTAGACAATCCGCAAATAGGAATGCCATCATGAATAGACAAAAACAAACCGCCAGCTCCAAGCGTAACCCTAACCTCAGCCCAGAATTGGTTGAAGTTTTGAAAATGTTAAATTCCTTGGAAAAGCGCGAAATTCCTGCACCCGCCACGGAGACGGCTTAGTTTCTTAACGATCACTTTAAATAGCCAAATCTCAATTGATTTTTTCCCAGGCTGAAATTTCCGCCAACATCCATGGCAATAGTTCTACGGCTTGCGTCTGGTGAATTCGATCTGCCAAATCTACAATCTTTCGCGCCCCGAAATTTAATGCCAGGCCCTTTATCGCGTGAGTACAATGGCCGATCGTGTCGGACTCTCGGGCTTCAAAACTAGCGCCCATGGTGAATGTCATTTGGCGCATTTCCTCAGCGGCGGTTGCCGCCAATCTTTTCCAGGCACCGGCTGAAAGTGATCCGCGCAAAGCCTTGGCAAAATCATCGGTTAGCGGATCTGTGGTTGGCTTTTGTCTTGGCTCTAAGCCGTTGTCTTTCTGGAGCATGGCCTTGGCCATGGCCGCCCAGAGTTCGTTGCTATTGGCGGGCTTTGGCAAAGCGCTGTCAAAGGCATCGCGCCATTTGGTGTGTTCGGTTGAATCGGCCAAAAAGGCTGAAAGCGCCAAAATCGGTGTGCCATTGCAATGGGCCAGATCCGAGCGGATGGAACGGGCCGCGGTAACGCCGTCCATCACCGGCATTTCAATATCGAGCAAGATCACATCATAATGATCATGGCGGGCGCATTCCAGGGCGCGTTCACCATCTTCAACGGCATCCACCTCAAAACCCATGCGCTTGAGCATGGCTGTAGTGATGATGCGCGAGGTGGTTTGGTCTTCGGCATAGAGAATACGCCTGGCAGAACCATCAGCGCGGCGCGAAAGTTCAGATCTGGATTTTGCCGCCGGCACCTGCATCGAAACGCTTCCCATTAGAGTTGGGAGCAGACTAGCTGCGCAATCCTTGCTGCAAGTTTTAAGATTTTGTGAAATCTATTCCATGCTTAATGACGCCTAAATATTGTCATCTGAATCATGCCCGATATGAACTATTTCGTCCCGAACATCCGGTCTCCGGCATCGCCCAGGCCCGGCACGATATAGCCGTGATCATTGAGGTGTGAATCAAGCGCCGCTGTGTAAACCGGCACATCCGGGTGCTCAGCATGAAAATGCATCACACCTTCAGGGGCCGAAAGCAGTGTGACCAAACGAATATCCTTGGCGCCTTTTTCCTTGAGGCGTTTGACAGCGGCTGAAACAGAGTTTCCGGTTGCCAGCATCGGGTCAACCACGATGGTGCGACGCTCGGCAATATCCTCAGGAACCTTCATGTAATATTCGATGGGTTGCAGGGTTTTAGGATCACGGTAAAGCCCGATATGACCAACACGCGCCGATGGGATTAAATCCAACATGCCTTCGAGCAAGCCATTGCCCGCGCGCAACACCGAAACGATGACCAGTTTTTTGCCCTTGATGATCGGCGCATCCATCGGCCCCAAAGGGGTTTCGATATGCTGCAGGGTGATGGGCAAATCGCGCGAGACTTCATAAGCCAAGAGCAGGGAGATTTCACGCAGCAGCTGGCGGAAGACAGCAGTTGGCGTATTTTTGTCACGCATGAGGGTGAGCTTGTGCAGCACCAGTGGATGATCAATGATAGTGAAGTTGGATGGCTTTACGAATTTGAACGTGTTCGACATGAGGGATCTCCCGATTGGTCTATTCATGCCGCCAAACCTGTGTTGGACACAAGGCTTGTGAGGCATTCTGTCCACACTTTCAGATACAACTTGAACTTCTAACTGAGGTATATTAGATATAGTAACAATAATAGTTACATTAGGTGTATCCATGGCAAAACAAGATTTTATCATTCCTGCCGGAACTCATATTGGCCATGTGCATTTGAAGGTGGCTGACCTTGATCGCGCGCTCGGCTTTTATTGCGGGGTGCTGGGTTTTGAGCTTCAGCAAATGTATGGCGATCAAGCGGCTTTTATTTCAGCCGGTGGTTATCACCATCACCTCGGTCTGAACACATGGGAGAGCAAAGGCGGCAACCCGCCACCGCCGGGCACCACCGGGCTTTATCATACGGCCATTGTTTATCCCACGCGGGTTGATCTGGCCAATGCCTTCAAACGGGTTTTGGCAAGCGGGCTTCAGCTTGATGGTGCTGCTGATCATGGTGTTTCCGAAGCTTTGTATTTGCGCGATCCAGACCAGAATGGCGTGGAGCTTTATTGGGACAAGGCTGAAAAAGATTGGCCACGCGGCGCCGATGGCAAACTGAAGATGGTGAATGCCCGTATCGATCTGGGAGCCTTGTTGGCAACGGCCACAATTTAAGACATCGCTTGCAATATTTTCGGAAGGGCCTTGGCCAATTGGTCAAGGTTCTTGTTGTTTCCGCAGGATACACGGATACAGCGGTTGAGTGGTGCAACGCCGGGCATGCGGATGAAGATACCGTGTTGCAAGAGTCCATCGACAATGGCGCGAGCGTATGCACCGTCGCGCCCGCAATCAATCGCCACAAAATTTGTGGCCGATGGAATGGGTTTCAAATTATTATTATTGGC
>JAYVXY010000241.1:0-3518 GCA_043784785.1 Aestuariivirga sp.
CGCAGGCCTGCTATCCTCCCCGCCAAGACCACCGTCATGAGCCGTGACCCCTTCGAGGGAAGACAGGAACACACATGGCATAGTAGGAATATAATGTCACGCTCTGTTTTCTCCCTCCCCCTTGTGGGGAGGGTCGGGGTGGGGGTCGGAAGGTGATGGAAGAAGGAGTTCCGTTTCTTTTCTGAAAGGCCTGAACGACCCCCACCCTAGCCCTCCCCACAAGGGGGAGGGAATTCACGGCCAATTTGACCGACATTCAGAATCAGTTCAAAAAACTCTTAACCCATGAAAATTCTTTATCTCGATCAAAACAAATGGATAGATTTGGCTCGCGCAGACAAGGATCCGCTTGCCAAACCCAACCACACACTTGCTCTGACGAAAATCGTGGATGCAGTCCAGTCAGGTAATCTTCTGGTTCCTTTGACTGCTAGTAATATCTATGAAACACAAAAAATAAATGACCTGCCGCGTCGTAAAGTTATGGCCAAGATACAAGCCGCATTGAGTAATGGTATTGTTTTTCAATGCGGCAGATTTCGCTTCCGACAAGAATTAACTGGCTTCCTCTTGGAACAATTCGGAAAATCAAACGGAGAACAGCTTGATGCGTGGTTTCTTTCAGATTTCTTTCTGGATGCTTTCGCTGAACGAAGAGAATCAAATAAAGAAGATTGGTTTGATTCTGCCTTCAAACTAAATCAAGCAAACTCCCAAGCCGCTCTCTACGGCTATCTTTTCGATTTACCGCCCGAAACTAGAACGACCGCAGTAAAGAGATATTCGGAAAGTTCAGTTGAGTTGATTTCACAAATTGAACAGAGAAAATCGTTAGTGTCGGGTCTGAATGCTAAAAAACACGGGGACGTATATCGCGCTCAGCTTCTGTCGGATCATATTGATGAAATCATATCAATTGCAAATGAACAAGGGATTCCGTGGCGCTCTATTTTTGACATAGGCGAAGTAATGGCTAGGCGCATAATATCTGATCTGCCATATTTTTCAGTTGAAACAGACCTTATCGTGAAACTCGAGAGGTCAGATCATACGCTCAATGAAAATGATCTCCGTGACATGCAGAATATGAGCGCTGTGTTGCCGCACTCCAGTTTTGTAGTAATCGAAAAGGGGTTTGCTGCTTTGGCCATTCGATCAAGATTGCACCAGAAATTTGGTGTAAATATTATGACCGATATATCGGAGTTAAACGCCATATTATAGATTGCTATGAATCTCAATGTTACGAGCGGCATTTATGTAACAAAAAAGGCCAGTCTCTCAACTGGCCTCTCTCAAAATCTCAATCGTGAACAACTTCACTTTGGCCTGTTCCATCCATGCTTTGCGCCTGGCCAATATCAGCCTCTGTTCATGACCGGGTTTGTGGTCTAGGCTCTAGGCCCGTGCTGGACGTGAGGAGGGTCTGAAATGATCATCTATCCTGATCTTGAATTGCGCAAGGGCCGCTTGGTCAATTTGCACCGCAACCGGATCGACAGCCCCATTGTCTATGATCTCGATCCCATCGAGGAAGCGTGCAAATTGGCGGCCCAGGGCGCTGAATGGCTGCATGTGGTTGACCTTGATGCCGTGTTCAATGATGGCGACAACACCGCTTTGATCACCGACATTATCCGCAAGGCCAGTTGTTCGGTGCAGGTGGGTGGTGCCATTCGCTCGATGGAAAAGGTGCATGCCTGGATGGACGCAGGCGCTGGCCGTGTGGTGATTGCCACGGCGGCGGTGAAATATCCGCATTTTGTCAAGGCGGCGGCCACGGCCTATCCCGATGCCGTCGTCGTCAGCATCGATGCGCGTGGCGGGCATGTGACCATTGAGGGCTGGACCGAGGCCACGACCTTCACGCCCATCGAGTTTGCCCACCAGTTTGAAAACACCGGCCTTGCCGCCATTATCTTCACGGATATTGACCGCGATGAAGACCACCCAGAAAGCTCGATTGCCCATACAACAGCACTTGCTGCCAAGGTGAGAATTCCGGTCATTGCCAGTGGCGTGGTCAAAACGCTCGATGACATCTCAACGCTGTCCTATCTGCCCAACATCACGGGCGTTATCACCAGCCGTGCCCTGTTTGGCGGGGCCTTCAACTTCCGCGAGGCCAACGCCATTGCCACCGGCCAGCGCGAGCCAATGGCGCATTTGATGTGATTGGAAGGTGGGGACTTTCTGTTGGCCGAAGCCGTGTCCGACGAGACAGTTCCCCAACCTGCAATCAATCACTTCCCAAATAATCTTCCTTCTCCAGCTTCACGCCCTTTTGGCGGAGGATGGCGTAGGCGGCGGTTAGGTGGAAATAGAAATTAGGCAGGGCAAATTTGAACAAGTAATCTTGGCCCGACATTTTGTGCTGGGTATCGCCGCGCGGAAAGATGATTTCCTTATTCTCGCTGCCATCAAAGGCGGAACGCGGGACACTTTCGACAAATTTCAATGTGAAGGCGATGCGTTGTTTCAGCGCCTCGAAACTATCATCCTTGCCGTCGAAATTCGGCATGGTGGAACCTGAAAGCCGGCCCGCGGCACGCACCGGGAAATTGCAGGCGGCGCGCACTTGCTCTGCCAGCGACCACATATCAGGATGAAGCCTAAGCTCAAGAAGCGAGGCTGGATCAATCTTGTTGGCTTTGGCGTGGGCCACGGCTTTGTCCAATATATTGGTAAGCTGGTTCAACATGCGCACAAATGTGGGCACCGATAATTCATACATGGAAAGGGACATGGGGGTTGGCTCCTGATTTTATGGCGTGGCCGAAGACTATTCCGCCTAAATCTGAAAAGCCAGTGCAGCTTACGCCCTTCGAGGCCCTACTTTGCAGGACACCACAGGGTGAGGGATGATTAATGCCAAACAAAAAAGGCCAGTCTCGCAACTGGCCTTCTGCAAAATCTGATAAAGCGAATTACTTCACCTTGGCCTGATCGACCTTGGCGCGTGGCGCTTTGCCTTCCAGGATTTCCTTGGCTTGGGCAACCCAATCTTCGCGCTTGGTTTTGCCTTTGAGGCCAAGCTTTTCATCGAGGGCGAAAATTTGTTCGTCGTTCATTTCGGCGATCTGGTTCAAGGAGGTGATGCCTTCAACAGCCAATTGATCCTTAACCTTGGGCCCAACGCCCGCGATCAACGACACATCATCAGCAGCAACCGGAGCCAAATCCTTATGCTCAGCAGGCGATGCGGTTGGCAAAACTGCCGTTGCAAACTTGGTGAGCTTTTCGGTGATGCGGGCGCGCTTGCCGGTCAAACCCTTGAGGTAATACAATTTTGCACGACGCACCTTGCCGCGGCGGATCACCTTGATCGAGTCAATCATCGGCGAGTAAACCGGGAAAATACGCTCCACACCTTCGCCATATGACATTTTGCGAACGGTGAAGTTTTCGTTGATGCCGCCACCAGAGCGACCAATCACCAAACCTTCATAGGCCTGGATACGGCTGCGTTCGCCTTCCACAACCTTAACATTTACAATCACCGTGTCGCCGGGGGCGAA
>JAYVXY010000242.1:0-3517 GCA_043784785.1 Aestuariivirga sp.
CCTGATGAAGGATTTCTTGAAAAACTCCGTGCACTGACGATTGAAACCAGCACGTTGTTGATATTCGATGAAACCCACACGCTATCATCGGGTCCCGGCGGCTATGCCAAGCCGCATGGATTGAAGCCAGATGGTCTGGTTTTCGGCAAGCCGATTGCTGGTGGCATTCCGGCTGCGGTTTACGGTTTCAGCGCTGAGGTGGCTTCGCGCATTCAGAAATACCTTGCAAATCGTGGCGATGGCCGTTCCGGCATTGGCACCACGCTTTCAGGCTCTCGCATTCAAATGGCGCTGATTAAAACAGTGCTCAAAGAATTTATGACAGAGGAGACATTTGCTGCCCTTATCGTTCTGGCGCGCAGGCTGGAACGGGGCATTGCCGATGTCATCATCAAATATGAAGTGCCATGGCATGTAACCCGTGTGGGTGCCCGCGTGGAGTTTATGTGTGTTGAAGCGCCGCCGCGATGTGGGCGCGAGGCTTCAAAAGTGATCCACCAGCCGATCGATGCGGCGGTGCATCACTATTTGCTAAACCGTGGAATAGTGATTACGCCATTCCACAATATGATGCTCATCTGCCCAGCAACAACTGAGGCCCAAATTGATAATCTGATCGCAAATCTTGATCAGTGTTTGGCTGAGCTTAAAAATTAGAACGCCTTTTGGCGAACAATGACTGGAGTTAAAAAATGCCTATCGTAACCCCGAAGCTTGGCGCTGAGGCGCAACGTTTTCTGGACGCAAACTTGGATATCTCATCGGTGCATGTGATCTGGACTGATATGTGCGGTGTGATCCGCGGCAAGATGTTGCGCCGTGATGAAGTGGTGCCGGCTTGGAATGATGGCCGCTTCCTGCCCATCTCAGCGCTTGTGTTGGATGTGACCGGCCAAGATGTTCCTGAAACCGGACTGGTGTTTGATGAGGGCGACCGCGATGTTTTGCTGTGGCCGATCCCGGGCACGTTCGTGCGCATCCCATGGATTGAAGAACCATCAGCGCAATATACAGCACGGGTTTGTGATCTTGATGGCGTGCCGCATTATGCCGATCCGCGCAATGCGCTGCAAAGTGTTGTAAAGCGCTTTAAGGAAGAACTGGGCATGAACCCGGTTGGTGCGGTTGAGCTTGAGTTCTATTTGATGGACCGCAAATCATCCTATGAAGGTGTGCCAACGCCGCCGCGTTCATTGGTGAATGAATCGCGCCCGCGCCACTATCAGGCTTATCATATGGCGGATTTGGATGACTTCGCGCCCTTCTTCAAAGATCTTTATGCCTATTGCGAAATCCAGGATTTGCCAGCCAAGACTTTGATTTCAGAATATGGCCCTGGGCAGATGGAAATTGTTCTACGTCACCGCACTGATATTCTCGATGCGTGTGATGAAGGCATTATGTTGAAGCGGCTGATTAAAGCCACAGCGGAAAAACACGGGCTTTGCGCCACCTTCATGGCCAAGCCTTATGCCGAATGGACGGGCAGCGGCATGCATATTCATGTGAGCCTGGAAGATGAGCATGGCGTCAATCTCTTTGCTGCCGATGATCCAACGCAGAATGAATTGTTGCTCAATGCCATTGGCGGGCTCAAAGCCACCATGGCGGAATCAATGTTGATTTTTGCTCCCAATGCAAATTCCTATCGCCGCTTCCGCCGCAACTCGTATGCGCCGGTTGCTGCAAGCTGGGGCATTAACAACCGTACGGTTTCGCTGCGTGTGCCTGCCGGTTCGGCCAATTCATGTCGCATCGAACATAGGCCATCGGGTGCCGATGCCAATCCCTATCTTGTCATGGGTGCCATTCTTGCGGGTATGCATCATGGCATTGTGGAGAAGCTTGATCCGGGTGCTCCTATCGAAGGCAATGGCTATCAACGTCGCTCGAAGCACATTCCAGGAAATTGGTTTGAAGCCATTGATGCGTTCTACCGCGCGCCGGTGTTGAAGGAGTATTTTGGCAAACAGTTCGTCGACACATTCTGCACGTTGAAGGAAGTGGAGGCGGATCGGTTCTTTTCTGAGCCAACGCTTCGCGACTATGAGTGGTATTTGCGAACCGTGTAATGAAATATGATATCAAAGACGGCAGGTTTATTGTTGATGGCCACTCAGGCGAAGCCAGCTTTGCCGATTTGATGAAATGGCAAATGGGCGGTGGCCGTGCAAAATGGCCCCGCCGGATTGAAAACAAGATCCATGCCCCGCCGCCACAGCGGGTGCATGGTTCTGATTTGAGCGTGACCTGGATTGGGCATTCAACAGTTCTCATCCAAACCGCTGGATTGAATATTCTCACAGATCCTTTTTTTTCCGAACGCGCCAGCCCGTTTCAATTTGTGGGTCCCAAGCGTATTCGTGATGCGGGCATAGCCATCAAGGATTTGCCGCCGATTGATTTGGTTCTGCTCAGTCATAATCATTATGATCACTTGGATGCGGCGGCACTTGCTAAATTGAACAAGCATCATGGGCCGCGCCTGATCACCACACTGAACAACAGCGCCTATATCAAGAATTATCCGTGTACGGAGCTTGATTGGCGGCAAAGTGTTGAACATGAATCAGTTCAAATTACGCTTATGCCGACTTTGCATTGGTCCAAACGCAGTATCAGCGATACGAACAAGGCGCTCTGGGGTGCATTCGTAATTGAGGCCGAAGGCGGTGTCATTTATTTCGCTGCCGATACCGGTTATGGCGATGGCTCGACATTCCGCGAAATCAAGCAGCGCTTTGGTGGCCCACGCCTGTCACTCTTGCCGATTGGGGCCTATGAGCCACGCTGGTTCATGAGGTCGCAGCACATGAACCCGGAGGAAGCCGTTCAGGCGCATTTGGATTTAGGCAGTGTCAAGAGCTTGGCCATTCATCATGGTACAGTGCAACTCACGAATGAAGCCGTGGATGCGCCAGTCATTGCTTTGGGGGAAGCCATGGCACACCACAAAATTAAGGCAGCCGATTTCATCGTTGCTGATGTGGGGCAGACGATCACGGTCTAAAGCAGCCCTGATTGATGAAATCGCTTTGTGCATCGTCAATCTCTAAACTTAATTTTTCGCGGTGCTGTTGCCCATTCCAGCCGTCAAAGTGAACCAGATCAGCTAGATTCAAACGTTGTCGCCAGTTTTTAGCGGCAAGCTCCGGCACAGCGTAAACCTCGGCAACGCGGCCCAGACAAAGATAAGCAATCACCACCTGATCATCAGGAATGCCCAACTGCCGTTTTAGTTCTGCCTCGCGGTAAATGCTCACCCAGCCTACACCAATGCCCTCGCTGCGCGCCGCCAGCCATAGGTTCTGAACCGCACAGACCGTGCTATAGAGATCCGTTTCCGGCACATGGGTGCGCCCTAACACAACTTCGCCTGCGCGCTTGCGATCACACGTCACGCAGATGTTGACTGGCGCCTCGGTAATGCCCTCAAGTTTCAGCTTCATATAATCCGTACGCTGATGATCTGGAAATTTGGCTGCGGCTTCATCATTTGCACTTTGGAAAAGCGATT
>JAYVXY010000243.1:0-11183 GCA_043784785.1 Aestuariivirga sp.
TCAAAGGCACCATCGGATTTAGAATGGGTTGGTAGCATTCAACCCGACCACCCCAACTCCCCTGCAAAACCAAGCTGGGCCCGGCGCAACCCGCCGGGCTCAGTGCAATACTTAAACAGCAGGGAGTAGCAACGCGTCCAGCAATACAATCATGTGTTGTATAAAAATCACACATTCATAAATAATGGCAGTAATTAGGCAATTACTGCAAAATTGAATTGATCATGCGTTGCTAATGTCATTACCCAAAGGAGAGTAAAAAATATAATACACTTATTGATTGTGTTTTGATACTCGGTGATCAGACCTCCCAGCCTGAAGCCATTGTTTACCGACCAGCATAATTTCAATCAAAAGGTGTATTCCGATGAAATCAACGCTCCGCACAAGAAACCCGATTTTCACTGGCGCGTTTGCAATGCGATCGGCGGTTTCCTTGGCGGCCCTGGTTTTGGGGGGACAGGCGAGTTGGGCGGCCTGTGGACCTGCCACCGTCACAATTACCCCTGGCACCTATCAGACGGGCCAAAGCTCCAACTCAAACTCACCAACCAATCTGGTGGTCCAGAGTGGCGTAACCATCAATTCCACCGATGGAAATCCTGTTGGTGATGCCGGTGACGGCGTTCATGTCACGCCTATTGAGGCCACGGTGCCATATCTTTCCAGCAACGGCTCCAATTGCATCGAAACCCAGGGAACGGTGAACATCACAGTCGGGAGCGTTGGTGCAAACGACCGCGATGGCATCCGGGTTTTGTCATCAGCCCCCGGTGCTGCTGCAGCTGGTGACGCGGCGGTTTACACCTCGGCTGGCACCACCATCAACGTCTCTAATGAATTCGGCGATGGCATCATTGCCCGGTCGGATGACCAGTATGGTTTCCTGGCCAATGGCCGCGGTGCAGGCAGCGTCACGGTAGAATCCCTGGGCGCCATCAACATTTCAGGTAACAGCGCCTCGGGCATCACAGCGCGCGGCGGCGGCGCGTTCACCACCGTAACGGCAAGCGCAAATATCACGATTACTGCCGCTAACACGGGCGCGAGCAGTGCCGGCTTCATCAATGGCTCTGCCGGCATATTTGCGCAGAACCGCAACCGTGCCGCGGGCACGGGTTCGGTCTCTGTCCTTGTCAACAACAACGCGGTGATCTCCACCCTCGGCATGCGTACCGTGGGCATTTCTGCTGGCACTGAAAATGGCGGATCTGTTCTGGTTGATTCTTCTGCTGCCAGCATTATAACCTCCGGTGCCTATTCAACCGGTGTCCGGGCGATGTCAGCCAATGGCTTGATCACGGTGAATGCCGGAACAATCAACACCTCTGGTCTGGAATCAGATGGTGTTTTGGCCCAAAGCGGCGCCAATGGCGGGTTGACCTCCTTCCAGCCAACTTTTGGCTTGTCGTTTGCGCCGCCGTTATTTGTGCTGGACCCCGCTTTGAATCCTTTGGGCACAGGCAAAGCCGTGAATGTGACAACATCCGGCAACATCACGGCCACGGGTGAACTTTCGGTTGGCATTGTGGCCGCCAGCAATGGTGCCACAGCTGATGTCACCGTAAATCAGGGCGACAGCGTATCGGGCGGATGGGAAGCCACAGTGGGCCAGCTCGCTGCTTTTTCAGGCCTGCGTGCTTCTGGTGTTGCCTTGGGCTCTGGCACTGGCACGGCAGCCACCCTGCATAACTTTGGCACAGTAGGCGCTCTCTCGGACCGCGCGGTTATCGCTACAGAAAACTATCAGGAGCATTACAGCAACGCTACCTTGGCCAACCTGCAAAACGGAACGCCTGCCGTTGCGGGCAATAGCTATTCCGATGCTGGCGCTTCCATTGTCATCGAGAATGACGGCACGGTACAGGGCTTTGTCGAGCTTGGCACCGGGGCTGATGTCTTCAATAACCGGGGTCTCATGGCGCAGCGCAATTATGCCGACACCAATGGCGGCGGCGTGCGCGACACCGAGCGGGTTTCGGTTTCAGATTTTGGCGCAGGCGTTGACCTCTTTAACAACACCGGCACCGTGAGCTTGCAAACGGTGCCCGCAGCCACAGTCGATACCACCACCCACGCACAATATGTGCCAGTGGCGCTGACCGGAGGTTATTCCGCCGGGTTTTATGACATCACCCGGGTCGGTGTTGAGCAGGGCCAGTTGTTGAACCTGGAAAACTTCACCAATAGTGGGGTTATCACCATGCAGGATGCCCAGACGGGCGGCACCGCACCCGTGGCGGGCGATCTGTTATATATTTCCGCAAATGCCGCAGCCGATGGCACGGCTGGCACCGGCACATTCATAACCAATGCGGGTTCCTCGTTGCGCCTTGATACGGTGCTTAATCAGGGTAGCGCTGCCAATTCCATGTCAGATGTCCTGGTGGTGGACGGAACCCAGATGGGATCAGGCCCGACGACGATTTTTGTGAGCAAGGCAGGTGGTGTTGGCGCTTCAACCGACCTGAACGGCAACGGCCTGGTGGATGAGGGCGAAGGCATTCTCGTGGTCGAGGTGCTGGATGCAAAGCGTTCGGCTGCAGGTGTTTTCAAGCTTTCGGGCAACGCCGTGCTGAACGGCACCTTTGGCAATCATGCTTTTGCCAATGAAGGCGTGATCATCGATGGCGCCTATGCCTACCGGCTTGTCGGACCCGGCGGTTATGATGTGGCCGCTGCCCCCTCCAGTGCTGACTGGTATCTGGTCAATCAACTTTCTCCCACAGTTCCGGTTTATGAAACCCCGCCAGACCAAATAGATTTGCCATCATTGCAGCAGCGCGTGGGCAATCGTTACTGGAACAAGCCAGCCAAGAAAGTGTTCTGCAAGGACGCCAGCCAGAACTTCCAGTGTACCCCGACGTCACAACAATCAGATTACTATGCCCAAAAGGACAATGCTGGAGATGACAGTGCCGTGTGGATCAATATGCAGGGTTCTCACAGTCACAACATACCCGCAACCTCAACCACAAACCAAACCTATGACGACAATCATTGGGATGTGCAGGCAGGCATTGATGCGCTTTTAAATGAAAGCGACAAGGGTGACAGGCTGATTGGCGGGCTGACGGCGCAATTTGGCCAGTCCAGCAAGAATGTGATGTCAGCCTTGGGTGATGGTTCGGTCGACGAAACAGGCTATGGTGCCGGAGCAACATTGACCTGGTATGAAAAAAACGGCTTCTACGCTGACGCGCAGGCACAGGCCATGTGGTACAGCCGGGACATGCGTTCCGATGCGCTTGGTTCACTGGTCAAGGGCAATGACGGGTTCGGTTATGCGGCAAGCTTGGAAATAGGCCAGCGCATGGCGCTCAATGATGCCTGGACGCTGACGCCACAGGCCCAATTGAGTTACGGAAGTGTCAATTTTGATTCCTTCACCGATCCATTCGGTGCAATCGTCAATCCGCAACGGGCTGACAGCCTGAAGGGGCGCTTAGGGATCGCGATTGGTCAGGAAAAATCATGGCAGGATGACGCCGGAAAAACCCAACGCAGCCACGTCTATGGAATCGCCAATGCTTATTACGAATTTCTTGGCGAGAATGCAGTTGACGTTTCCGGAACACGCTTGGCATCCACGCCCGAGCGGCTGCAAGGCGAGTTGGGCCTGGGCGGCAGCTATAACTGGGATAATGATGCCTACTCGGTCTATGGCGAGGCATCAGTGGCTTCCGCCCTAGCAAACCTTGGCGACAGCTATGACCTCAAGGGCAATATCGGCATTAGAATAGCCTGGTAAGGTTTGAACAAACGCCCTGCAAGTCGGCAATGCTGGCATATTGATCTGCAACGTGACTGGCGATAGATAGGGGCGGCTTTGCGATCAAGGATTTTTCGATGTCCGTTTCACGCCGTGATTTTTTAACCACCGCAATTTCCACTGGGCTGCTGCTGAGCCAGAACAGCCATGCCTCAGCAAGTGAGCCCTTCCCCGTCAGCGCGTCTGAAGCAAAAGATGTGGAATATAAATTCCAGCGCCGCCAGATGGCCTATGAAAGCCAAGAACCTGCGGGCACCATCATTGTCGATCCGGTTCACTGCTGGCTTTTTCATGTTTTAGGTGGTGGCCAAGCCATGCGCTATGGCGTTTCTGTGGGCAAGGCCACCATGGCCTGGGCGGGCGAAGTGCAAGTCAAGCGCATGACACAATGGCCCGTCTGGATTCCCGCCCCTTATCACATTCAGGTCAAGCCGGCGCTCGCGAAATATCTGCCCGCAGGCATGCCCGGCGGCCTCGACAATCCCTTGGGAGCCAGAGCCATGTATCTCTACAAGGGCGAGGTTGATACCATCAACCGCATTCATGGCGGAGCCAAGCCCTATGACATCGGCCAAAAACACACAGCAGGCTGCATTGGCATGTTGAACGTGGACGTGATCCACCTCTATGCCAATGTGCAAATTGGAACGCGGGTTGTGATGCTGAGGTAGGTTGTTTTATTCTCCCTCCACACAAGGGGGAGGTGGTTCAGAAAACTGCACCGTGTCTATTTACATCGCCGGAGCGACCGCCATCGCAAGAATACCACCCGCTTAATCAATCTCAATTTCTGCCGCCTTGAAATTGTCAAAAAGCAGCTGAGATTAATTTAATTTCACGAGTGTTTTGACAAGCCCACACTAAACTTGCCACATTCTTGAGGCTTTCAAGTTTATCCAACTGGGGAAATTGCAATGAACAAAGTTTTGATCGGTGGTCTTATCGTTTCGGGGGCCCTTTTCATGGCGGCACCCGCCTTCGCCTGGGATGGCGTGAATATTGATACTGGCTCGGCCATCACGATTGAAGATGGCACGGTTGTTGCTGAAGGCAACGACATCCAAATCCTCGATGTCGATACCGGCGCACATCGCGGCGTGACCATCGATTCGATTACCCAAGCCGATAGCTCAATCGAGATTGCTGTCATTGACGACATATCAGGCGAAACCCAGACCTATGATTTCGACCCGTCTGACATGCCGCCCGAAGTTGATTTGCCCGAGCCACAATAAATGCCGCAACAAGGCGGCGGGGTTTTACTCCGCCGCTTGCAAAGGCACTTTCATTTGAGGCGATAATTTTGCCAGCGCTTTGGCAAACATTGATACAAGATTGCATGCCGCGGCATCATAGGCTTCACCGTCGGCCCAGTTGCTGCGTGGATCAAGCAGTTTTGCATCAATGCCAGGCACGACGATGGGCACGGCAAAGCCAAAATTGGAATCGATCCGCATTTCGGCCCCGTCCAAGGCACCCGAAAGTGCCGCCGCCAGTAACGCCCGCGTGGTTGCAAGCTTGATGCGTGAACCTGTGCCATAAGCCCCACCGGTCCAACCTGTGTTCAGCAAGAAACAGCGAACCTTATGCTGGTCCATCAATGCGCCTAACATCTTGGCATAGGCTTGCGGATGGCGCGGCAAGAAAGGTGCGCCAAAACAGGCCGAGAATGTTGCTTCGGGTTGCTTGACCCCACGCTCGGTTCCGGCCAGTTTGGCGGTGTAGCCAGCCAGATACATATCCATGGCTTGAGCAGGATTTAATTTGGCAATCGGCGGCAACACCCCAAACGCATCGGCACACAGCATGATGATGGTTTTAGGTGGCGGTGCCATGCGTGTTGCTGATGCATTGCTGATGGCACTTAAGGGATAAGCCGCACGGGTGTTTTCGGTCAGCGAAATATTGGCAAAATCAGGAAGGCCCGTTGTTTTATCAAGCACCACATTTTCCAAAACCGTATGTTGCAGATTGGCGGCTTTGAAAATATCGGGTTCGGCTTCAGCGCTGAGATTGATCGCCTTGGCATAACAGCCATTTTCCATGTTGAACACGCCAGCCTCGCCCCAGCCATGTTCATCATCACCGATCAATGCACGAACAGGGTCAGCCGATAGCGTAGTCTTGCCAGTGCCAGACAGGCCAAAGAAAATCACCGTGTCGCCAGCCGCACCCACATTGGCCGAACAATGCATCGGCAATACACCCGCTTTGGGCAGCGCGTAATTCAAATAGGTGAACACCGCCTTTTTGATTTCGCCGGCATAGGCTGTGCCGCCAATCAGAACCAGCCGGTTGGCAAAGTCGATCGCAATCACGGTTTCGCTGTTTGTGCCGTGCCGTGCCGGATCAGATTTGAAACTGGGCAGGTCAATAATCGTCAGTTCACTGATGAAATTATCCTGGGCTGCGGGCTTCAACAAATGCCGCATGAACAGGCTGTGCCAGGCCAGCTCGGTGATCACCCGTGTGTTCAGCAGATGCGCCGGATCAGCACAGGCTTCCAAATCCTGCACATAGAGCGATTTCAGCCGCGCATGGGCCAGAAAATCAGTCTTGAGTTGTTCGAAATGATGGCGGCTCATGGGCTTGTTATTGTCCCACCACACGCTGCTTGCAGTTTCATCATCCATCACAATGAATTTGTCTTTGGGGCTGCGCCCGGTGTGAAGGCCAGTTGTTGCCACCACGGCACCGCTAGCGGTTTCTGTCACTTCATCAGCCGCAACGGCCTTATGGTGAAGCGAAGCGGCATCCTCATTCCAGGAAATTGATTTCACCCAGCGCAGGCCAAGCGTGGCAAGCTCAGCACGGATCACCGGATTGCCGGGGGCAGCTGCAGTTGAGTCAATCATGATGCGTTTCCTCAGTTTCTTGAGGACAACTTGAGGGAAAATACGAATGATGTAAAGACGTTTTTACATCAATACTTAATGTGATCGAACCTTATTTTATGATGTATTAACATCATTTAGAGATACGATAAAACTGCGCCGCCGTTTCTCCAAAAATTCTTTTGAAATCAGAAGGCTGAACAATGGTCTTGGCGGTTTCAAACCAGTTCTCATAGCTGCCATTCAACTCCAGAACCGGCCAATCCGAACCAAACATAACCCGCTCTGCGCCAAACACATCAACCACGTGACGGATATATTTCAAAAGCGTGTCAGCGCTCCATCCCGCACCAGCTTCGGTAGCAAGGCCCGAAAGCTTGCAAAAAACACCGGTTTCCTGAGCTATTTTGGTCATGCCTAAAGCCCAAGGCTCAAACCCATCATCCCTGATGCGCGGCTTCATGCAGTGATCCACCACAATGCGCATTTTGGGGTAACGCTGGAACAACCTCAAAAACGGTTCGAGATGAATGGGATAGCCAAGCGCGTCAAAAGTCAGATCAAGATCAATGATCGCATCAAAGCCCCATTGCACTTGCGGGAGGTGCATCCATTCTGGGTTCGGCAAATCCTGAATCATTGGCCGCACGCCAGAGAACTTTGGGTGCTTGGCCAAGCGTTGCAATTGTTTCAGGTCTTGGCGATTTTCAAAGTCCACCCAGCCCACGACTTTTGCCACACTCTCTGTGGCATCGGCCAGACCCAACATATATTCAGTTTCATCCACCGTGGGTGCCGCTTGCACGAGCACGGTTTTATCAATGCCGTGCTTTCGTAAATGTGCGGCCAAATCTTTGGGCAAAATCGGCCGCCGCAAATGTTCCAAGCCAGCGCCATCCATCCAGCCATAATCGCCGCGTGCCGGATTCCAATAATGCTGGTGCGAATCGATGATCATGTGCGGGCCCGTGCGTCCATCAAGCCCGCCGCCTTCAAATCTTTCCATAGGGCTTTTGGAATCTTGGCGCTCAAGGTTTTCACGTTCAACCCCACTTGCTTAGGCGTAATCGCACCGGGGATGACCGAAACCACCGAAGGGTGCATCAGCGGAAAGCGCAACGCAGCTTCAGCCAATTTCACTTTATGCTTTTTGCAAATCGCTTCAATCTTGGCCACGCGTTCCAAAATATGTTTGGGCGCAGGATCATAATTATAGAATGCACCTTTCTTTGGGCCGGTTGCGAGAATCCCGGAATTATAGGGACCGCCCAAAACAATGCCGATGCCGCGCTGTTCACACAGCGGCAAAAATGAATTGAGCGCTTCCTGCTCCAGCAAGGTGTAGCGCCCGGCCAATAAAAACACATCAAAATCGCCCGCTCTGGCAAGCGTCTCACTCACCTGCCATTCATTCACACCCGCACCAAAAGCTTTGATGACTTTCTCATCGCGCAATTTGACCAGCGCTTTATAGCCGCTCTCCATCAAGGTTTTCACATGAACATCGCGCGCTGCTTCTGACTTGTGCGTGAACACATCGACATCATGCACGAAAACCACATCGATTGAATCAACCCCCAAGCGCTCCAGTGAAAACTCCAGTGAACGCATCACGCCATCATAGCTGTAATCAAATCTCTCGCGCCGGCTTGGTGTTTCAAAAAACTTGCCGACCCCCGTGCGCTCAGCAGGCGGGCAAACTTCCAGCACGCGGCCCACCTTGGTTGAAAGAACATAGGAATCGCGCTTTTTACCGCGCAGGAATGGATTAAGCCTGGTTTCTGAAAGGCCCAGACCATAAAGCGGGGCTGTATCATAATAGCGCACACCCTGTTTCCAAGCGGCCTCAAAGGTGGCTTGTGCGTCTTTCTCGGTTGTGGCCTTGTAAAGATTGCCCAATGGGGCCGTGCCAAATCCGAGTTCGGTAAACGAAATGGAAGCGCCCGATGGCGCCTTAAACAGCCGCTTTTTCATAGTTCATGCCTCTTTCAACTTTGTTGTTTTTGCCGCATTGAGCGACTATGTAACTGTTATAACAGTTTGAGAAAGAGATTCCAGACCATGTCAGCACCCGCAATGCTTCGGCTGAATGCGCAAGATAATATATTAGTGTCTAACCGCATTATTGATAAGGGCGAAGCAGCCGCAGAAGGCATCACCGCCACAGCCCGCATCATGCGTGGCCATAAAATGGCATCCACCGCGATCAGCAAGGGCACCCCCATCCGCAAATTTGGCCAGATCATCGGTTTTGCCAAATCTGATATTGCCGCTGGTGATTGGGTGCATGAGCATAATGTCGAAATGGGCTCACTGTCGCATGATTATGCTTTTGCGGAAGGCGCCAAAAAAGAAATTATGGTGCCCGAAAAAGATCGCGCCACGTTTCAAGGTTTCCGCCGCAAGAATGGCAAGGTCGGAACCCGCAACTATATCGGCATCATGACCTCGGTGAATTGCTCAGCCACGGTGGCCACCTTCATTGCGCAGGAAATCAACCGCTCTGGCATATTGAAAGACTATCCCAACATTGATGGTGTTGTGGCCCTAACTCAAGACAATGGCTGCGTGATTGATTATCGTGGCGTGATTTTTGACATCTTCAAGCGCACCGCCTGGGGCTATGCCACCAACCCCAATATGGGTGGCGTGATGATGGTGGGTTTGGGTTGTGAAGGCTTTCAGATCCCCCGCTTCAAGGAAGCCTATGGCGTGGAAGAGGGCGAAACCTTCCGCACCATGACCATTCAGGAAACTGGTGGCACCAGAAAAACCGTGGCCGCAGGCGTTGAAGCCGTGCGCGCCATGTTGCCTGCGGTCAATGCTGCCAAGCGCGAAACTTGTTCGGCCTCTGAATTGATTCTCGCTTTGCAATGCGGCGGATCGGACGGCTATTCAGGCATCACCGCCAATCCGGCCTTGGGCGTTGCTGTTGATATTCTCGTGCGCCAAGGCGGAACCGCCATCCTGTCGGAAACGCCTGAAATTTATGGCGCTGAACACCTGCTTACCCGCCGCGCCGCCACGAAGGAAGTGGGCGAGAAGCTGGTTGAAATCATCAAGTGGTGGGAAGATTATGCTGCGCGCAACAATATGGAAATGAACAACAACCCTTCACCCGGCAACAAGCTGGGCGGCCTCACCACAATTTTGGAAAAATCATTGGGTGCCGCAGCTAAAGGCGGCACGACATCGCTGAACGCTGTCTATCGTTATGCCGAACCGGTCACTGCCAAAGGCTTCGTGTTTATGGATACACCGGGTTACGATCCGGTCTCCGCCACGGGTCAAGTGGCTGGTGGAGCAAACCTGATGTGCTTCACCACAGGCCGCGGCTCAGCCTATGGCAACAAGCCATGCCCCTCAATCAAGCTGGCCACCAACTCGGATATCTACCGCCGCATGATTGATGACATGGATATTAATTGCGGTGATATTGTCGAAGGTGTTTCGCTGGAAACCAAGGGCCAAGAGATTTTTGAACTGATCCTCAAAACCGCGTCAGGCCAAAAAACCAAATCCGAAGAATTGGGCTATGGCGACAATGAATATGTACCCTGGTATGTGGGCGCGGTGATGTGATTGATCACATTTCACGCGCCTTTTTTGCACCATGATTGGCAGTCAAACAAATCTTGAAAACGATGGTTTTTTAACCGACCCAAATGATCCATTGGCCTATAGATTGCTGCGTGGCTTTTGGGGGTGAGTCGATATGGGAATTTTTAGACGCAGCAAGAAACGTAAAAAGACAGGCCGCACGGAGCCTCAACTTTTCACAGATAGGGGCGGGTCATCCCCTGAGCCCAAGCGCAGTAAACGCAAGCGTAGCATTTGGGGTCGCCTTTTCGGGCTTTTCATTGTGCTCGGATTTTGGGGGGCTGTAGCAGGTTCACTGGTTTTCGGTTACATCTGGTTCTCACTGAACGAGCGCGGCCTGTTGCAAATTCCGCAGCGCGAACCCGGCATCATGATGCTGGCCAGCAATGGTGCTGTGCTGTCTGAACAAGGTTCGTTTTTTGGTGATGCCGCCCATATTTCTGATCTTCCGGATTATGTGCCCAATGCCGTGATCGCCATTGAAGACCGCAGATTCCGCAGCCATTTCGGCATCGATCCGATTGGTCTTGCCCGCGCCATGACGCGCAATCTGCTTTCAGGCCACATGGTGCAGGGCGGTTCAACCCTCACCCAGCAATTGGCCAAGAACCTGTTTTTAAGTCCGGATAAAACTGCAACCCGAAAAGCCCAAGAAGCCGTGTTGGCAATCTGGCTTGAATCCAAATTCACCAAGGATGAAATTCTTCAGCTTTATTTAAACCGTGTCTATTTTGGTTCCGGCGCTTACGGCACCGAACAGGCAGCGCACGTCTATTATAATAAATCCGCCAATGAGCTGACCATTATGGAGGCCGCCACTTTGGCTGGCGTGCTCAAGGCGCCGACCAGTTATAATCCCGCCAAAAACCCTGACGCAGCGATGACGCGCGCCAAGCTGGTGGTGAATGCCATGGTCGATGAGAAGTTCATCACGGCAGATGATGCAGCCGAAGCTGTGGACACCGCCGCCGGAACTG
>JAYVXY010000244.1:0-3439 GCA_043784785.1 Aestuariivirga sp.
GCAGGCCTCATCACGCGTCAGCATGGAAGCAGGTGGCGATGGTGCTGGCTTTGGCAATTCCGCATTGGCTGTGTTGTAAGAAAAACGGATCGGCGGCCAGATCATCCAGCCATTTGCAGAAATCTCGTCGATATTTGCGGGATCATGATAATTGGTTTTTGCAAGAAACCCACCGAACTTTGTCTCGGGATAATCAACAAAAGTCGGGAACAACAGCTCGCCCTTATATGAAGCAAGAATTGGGCGATCATTGGCAATCATCGGCGCAAACAGCGAAATCAAAAACAGGCCGGTGAAAATCCAGAATGACCAGAAGCCGCGTCGGTTGGCTTTAAACAATGCCCAGCGCCGTTGATTGAGTGCATTGAGTTTGAACATCGCTTCAAACTTCTCGCGCTTCAAAATCAATGCGTGGGTCAATCCACGTATACATCAAATCACTGATCAGCGCGACCACAAGGCCGATCAAAGTGAAGATGTAAAGATTGGCAAACACCACGGCATAGTCACGGTCGAGAACCGATTTGTAAGTGAGATAGCCCAAGCCATCAAGCGAGAACACCTGCTCAATCAAAAGCGAGCCAGTAAAAAACGCATGCAAAAACGCGCCCGGAAAGCCTGAGATCACCAGCAGCATGGCATTGCGAAACACATGGCCATAAAGCACGCGTGACTCGGTCAAGCCCTTGGCGCGCGCCGTAATCACATATTGTTTCTTGATTTCATCGATGAAAGAATTTTTGGTCAGCAAGGTCATGGTGGCAAAACTGCCTATGCCCAAAGCCGTGAGTGGCAACACCAAATGCCACGCATAATCCTTGATCTTGCCCCACCAGGAAAGATCGGAGAAATTATCTGATGTCAGAAGCCGCAACGGAAACCAGTTATAATAGCTGCCGCCGGCAAAAACGATGATCAGAAAAATCGCCAGCACGAAAGAAGGAATGGCATAGCCAAGGCTGATGATCGCCGATGTCCAAATATCAAACGAGCTGCCATCCTTAATGGCCTTCTTGATGCCCAGCGGAATCGACACCGCATAAGTGATGATCAGAATCCAAAGGCCCAGAGAAATCGACACCGGCAGTTTTTCCCCGATCAGACTCAGAACCGATTTGGAACGGAAATAGCTTTGGCCAAAATCGAATGTCGCATATTTGCCGATCATGCGAATGAATCGCTCAGCCGGTGGCTTATCAAAACCGAAATCCTTTTCGAGCTTCTTGATGATTTCAGGATCAAGCCCGCGCCCACCACGATAGCTGCTATTTGAATCACTGCCGCTTTTATCGCCCAAATTTTCTGTGCCACCACCGCTCAGGCGATCATTGTTACCGCCATTGCCCTCCATCTGCGCAATAATGCGTTCAATGGGCCCGCCGGGCACAAATTGCGTGACGGCAAAAGTGAGCAACATCACGCCCAGCAATGTCGGGATCATAAACAGCAAACGTTTGAGGATATAAGCGCCCATGCCTATCTATCCCGCCGCCGTTTTTTTGGCTTTATCCGCGTCCCACCACCATGTGGTGGGAAAACCGAGGCCGAAATCAGGGGTTTTTTCCGGAATGCCAAAACGATCCCAATAGGCGATGCGCTCAGTGGCACCATACCACATGGGCACCATATATTGGTTCCAAATAAGTGCCCGATCGAGAGCTCGACATGCAGTGATTAAACCTTTGCGGTCCTTGCTGAAGATCAGTTTGTCGATCAATGCATCAATGGCTGGGTTTTTGATGCCAGCATAATTCTTGGTGCCATCCTTGCCTGCTTCTTCCGAGCCCCAGAAATAGCGCTGCTCATTGCCCGGCGAAAGGCTTTGCGGAAACACCGACGAGATAATGTCATAGTCAAATGTCTGCAAACGCTTTTGATATTGCGCATCATCGATGGTGCGAATCGAAATCGAAATGCCAAGTGCTTCCAGCTGTTCCTTATAGGGAAGGGCGATCCGCTCAAACAAGGGCGAGTCCAAAACAAACTCGGCACTTAAGCTTTCACCAGCAGCATTTTTTAAAATATTTTTGCCATTTGCAGCGGTGACATTCCATCCCGCTTCGCCAAGCAACTTGGCGGCCTCGCGCAAATTCTTGCGCCGCGCCGTGGCGTCAGGATTGGTGGGGTTGGCATATTCAGTCGTGAACACTTCAGGCGGAAGCTTGTCGCGCAAAGGTTCCAGCAGCGCCAACTCCTCCGGCGAGGGCAAGCCCTTGGCCTCCAACTCAGAATTGTTGAAGAAACTGCGTGAGCGCACATATTGCCCATAAAACAAGTTGGCTCTCGACCATTCAAAATCAAAGGCCAGATTGAAGGCGCGCCGCACGCGCACATCCTGGAATTTTGCCTTGCGCAAATTCAAGACCCAGGCCTGCATGCCGTGCACTTGCTTGAGCGTGACCTCTTTCTTCAAACAGCGCCCCGCCTTGATGGCCGGGAACTCATAGCCTGTGGCCCATTGTTTGGAACTGGTTTCGAGATTGAAATCAAATTGATCGCCCTTGAAACCTTCAAACGCCACAGTTTGGTCCGTAAAATAAACATAGGTGATTTCGTCAAAATTGTTTTGCCCGACATTCACCGGCAAATCCTTGCCCCAATAATCAACCACGCGCGTCGTGATGATAGACGAGCCAGCCGTCACTTTGGAAATCTTGTAGGGACCCGAACCCAAGGGAATTTCAAGGGTTGAAGCGCCGATATCGCGCGGCTTGCCGTCTGGGCCGTTGGCGGTCCACCAATGTTTCGGCAGCACAGTAAGTTGACCCACGATGTCCGGAAGTTCGCGATTGTTTTTTTCGCTGAAAGTGAAAGTCACTTCGCGCTCGCCGGTCTGTTCAGCTTTCAACACGTTTTTGTAGTAGGCAGCCGTCGTCGTAAGATTTTTTTTAAGCGCCTCAAAACTCCACACCACATCTTCAGGTGTTATCGCCTTGCCATCATGAAAGCGCGCTTCGGGGCGCAATTTGAATGTCACCGAGGAAATATCATCGGGGTGATAAAAACTTTCAGCAATCAAGCCATAGCTGGTGGCTGGCTCGTCAAGGGCCGGGGTGGAGAGCGTTTCATTGGTGGTAACGCCTGTGGCATCACCCTTCAAAGAATTGGTATTGAGTGAATCGAACGTGCCAACCATCGAACGACGCAACTTGCCGCCCTTGGGCGCATCAGGGTTTGCATAGTCAAAATGCTTGAAATCAGGTTTATATTTGATGTCATCAAACAGCGTGAGCGCGTGGGAGAAAACCGGAGCATCAGCAAAGGCAGAAGAAAACCGTGCGAGGGGCGAGAGGCCAGCAAGTTTTAAAATTGTGCGGCGTGTGGTCATTGTTCCTCAAGCCTCCATTGATTCGGATGACTGCTCTTATCTCAGTTGCCAGCCCAAAAGAAAACACCGGATGCACGAGGCAACCGGTGTTTTAAATCTCATCCATAAAAC
>JAYVXY010000245.1:0-11006 GCA_043784785.1 Aestuariivirga sp.
ACCCGCTAATTACGAATGCGGTGCTCTACCAACTGAGCTAAAGCGGCCTCTTTCAGAGTATGCGCTGATAGACGGATTCTTTGTCAAATTCAATTGGTCTTAATCAATGCCCGGATCATCGGGGGCACGTAGCGTTTCAACCTTTGCTGGTTTGGCTTTTGCCGTCTCCAATAACGGTGTTTCCGCAGCACTTTCTAACTGCCACGACGGTCCGGCGGGTTGCTCAAAAGGTGGTTTCCACACACAAGGCACAATCTCGCCGGTAACCGGCGAAACCGGTGTCCAGCGGGCTGACGCCACACCATCAGAGACCCAAATCGGGTCGCGTGGCGCATGCAGGGCACGGGCCAGCCATTCACGCGAGCAGCCCTTATCGCCCTGCGCATCTTCAACCTGCGCCATCAAACCGCAAATACGCGCTTGCGGCCGCTCGGCGAAATGGCTTTCAAGGACTGTTTTCGCCACATCCCAGCGTTTTGCCACAATCGCCGCACGGGCCAAGGCAAAGGCCGATTCGAGATTGCCTTCCGGCTTGCCAACCAGATCGCGCACGCGTTCGAATTTTTCTTCGGCACCATCAGAAGGCTTCGCATTGGCTGCAACCTCCGCCAAATCTGGATGCGGCGATAAAGCCCAAGTCGACCGTAGAATTTTGAGAGCCCGGCGCGGATTGCCGCCTGCAACATGGCTGCGTGCCGCAACCAATGCCGCTGGCACCAAACTCGCGTCGTGGTTCAAAGCGTCATGGGCAAAGGCTTGCGCCCGCTCATGGTCTTTATCCTCCAAATCAAGCGCTTGTGCAGTCAGCAGAATGGCTTGTTTTTTTGCAGCTTCATCACGCGGCAAGAGCCCGGCCTTTGCTTGTTGGGCAATTGTTGTCGCAGCTGCGGCCCAATCTTTCGCTGCGGTTTGAACTTGTAAAATCGCGGTGGAGGCCCAAGGCAGGCGCGCATTTTTAGCCAAAGCGCGCTCCGCAATCTTGCGTGCGGCAGACCAATCGCCCGCTTGCTTGGCCTCGGCGAATAACCCGCGCAGTCCCAGCAATTCGGTATCAGGCGATTTACTCATATCTTCAAATGCGCGTTTCACGCCTGCGCGATCACCCTTTAGTTGTGCAGCTTGCGCGGTGAGCAACGTGATCAACGGTTCATTCTTCAGCGTATCGCCGGCGATTGCGGCATGGCGCGCGGCGGCCTGCGCATCACCAGCACCTGCCGCGATTATGCCGCGCGAAAGGGATTCGTAAGCCTTGCGATGTTTTCGAAAACGTAATGACTCGCGCACAGTTTTGGGGCTGCGCCAGATTTTGTGTAAAACCCGCCAGATAAAATAAATCGCTGCAAGAGCGACACTTAAGAAAACCACTGCCACCAGCAGTGAAACTTGAATCTCGCGCAGCGGCGATTGGATCACAATTTTTTCAGGTCGATCAGCCAGCCATGCAAAGGCAAAAGCTGCCGCCACCACCAAAAAAAACCGCCATAAAAGTTTTACCATGTTGATCAGCCCCGTGCCGCAATTTCGCGCGAAACTGCACGGCTTAATTGTTCAAGCGCTTGATCAACAGAAAATCGCTTGCTGGCATTAATACGCCAATCTTGCAAAGGCTGGGGCAGAGATTCCATATTTTGATCGAGCAATTTAACCGCATCGCCGATCTTTCCCTGTTCAACCAAAGCATTGCATTGCAAAGCCATTTGCTGCCAATCAATTGCACCAACAGTTTTAACGGTGACCAATCCTGAAAATAGACTTGCGGTGCGGCCCCACCAACTTTCATCATTAGTTTGCGCAGTATCATCCGGCTTTTTTATTGTTGCAGCAAAAGACTTCAGGCCCTCCGCCAACGCTTGGGGTGTCATCACGCCTTTGATGGCATTGGAGGCCAATATGTCGAGCCCCTCAGCCGCAGGAACCATTTGGCTGATGCTATGCAATTCATCTTGATATGCAGAGCCCGAAACAATTTTAGCCTTAAGACTGCCCAAGGATTGCGAAAGCTGCGCGGTATCGGCTTTTGTCGAACCATTCGATTGCCTCAAACTCGCAACATCTTTTTCAAGTCTATCGATGCGGCTTGCCAGTCCGGTAACATCAGCCGAACCGACACTGGGCCCACCTGTTGTTGCTTTACCTTTCAATTCATCAACCGCAGCATTGGCAAGTGCTAAAGATTGTTCCAGTGCTGCCAACTTATTCTTTTCATCACCTGTTTCGGTTTTGAGGCCGATCACCTGTTTGCGTGCATCATCAGCAGCGGCCTGCGCGGCTCCGAGTTGAGATTTGATTTCGTCAGTTAGGCCAACGACAGCTTCAAGCTTCTTGATTGAAATCTTGTTTGCAGCTTCAAGCGCGTCAACCCGCTGTGACATCGCCATGATTTGATCTGAAGGCAGAAGGTTTGACAGTGCAGCACGGTAAAACCAGCCGCCTAAAACGGCAACGCCCAACATTAACGCTCCAATCAAACCATATCTGGAAAGTCTGGATTTAAGCGAAGAAGAGGGCGCTTTTTCTTCAACTGGTTTGTTCTCGATAACGCTCTCGGGGTCGATATCGATAATGTCTGATATGTTGTCATCTTGGGTCATACCCAACTCACCTATTCTGCTTTGTCGTTTCAATCAAGCAGCGCCAATAACGCAGCCTCAGTCGGTATTTCAGCGATGGCTCTGGGCCAGCTTTGTGGCAGACACGCGGCAACATTGGCCGACAAACAAATATGTTTGATCGTGTGGGCCGCAGCTTCGCAGTTTAGGGCCCTGATTTCCTGTACCCATAATTTGGCACTGCGCGGCGAATAAAGCACTACGGCTTGCGCACTTTGAATTTCACTTTGCTTTCCATCTAAACTTGCAGGCATGGCATCATAGGTAATCACACGGTCAACATCAAAACCCGAATGCTTTAATCGTCCCTCAAGGTCGCCCGATGTTTCCGAGCCTGAAAGATAAAGGATTGGGCCTGCTTGAATGACAAGATGAGTGGTCATGAACTGGTGCATGCCATTCACGTCGCCGCCTTGCGCTTCAACGCGCGCAAAGCCTTTATCTAAAGCCATTCGCATCGATTGCGGGCCAACGGCTAAAACGGGAATGTCTTTGATCGACGAAACATCGGCCAACACGCGCGCGGCATTGGCACTGGTCAAGCAAATCACCTGATAAGGTCGCCTTGGAATCTGTGGCGTTTCCCGGCCAACAATTTTGAGCAGTGGCAGCACAAAAATCTCATGCCCCAAACCTATTAGTTTCCTTGACAGTGGCCCTGCATCTTCTTCAGGTCTGGTAATAATGATCTTCATCAATAGGCAATCAACTTGCCGCCACGGGCTTTGACGTCCTCGCCAGCATCCACACCCATGCGCAAAGCATCAGCAATTGCACCCTCGCGATGAACGGAAAACACATGCTTGCCGTCGAGCGTTAGTGCTTCACCTCTAAATTTCAAGATTCCACTTTCGATGATTGCATGGCCCGCAATGGGTGTGCGGCAAGACCCATCGAGTGCCGCCATAAAACCACGTTCGCAGATCACTGCCGTTGAAGTGTCCTCATGGTTAATGAGTGCTAACATCTTGCGCGTTGCATCATCCTTGGCGTTAATTTGAATGCCAATGGCACCTTGCGCCACGGAGGGCAGCATTTCATCCATGCTCATCACACTGGTAATTTTGTCGGATAGTCCCAAACGATTGAGCCCAGCCACCGCCAAGAACGTGGCGTGGGCAATCCCATCCTGCAGTTTTTTTAGACGCGTTTGAACATTGCCTCGAAATGGGGCGGATGCCAAATCAGGTCGCACGCGTAAAGCTTGCGCTGTGCGCCGCACCGAGGATGAACCGAGAATGGCACCATGCGGAAGCGCCCTCAAATGAGGTGCGGCAAAACTAATGAAGGCATCGCGCGCATCTTCTCGCGGCAGCAACGCTGCGATTTGCAATCCTTCGGGCGGCTTGGCCGGCATATCTTTCATCGAATGCACCGCCATATCAATGGTACCAGCAAACAGCGCTTCTTCCAATTCCTTGGTGAAAAGGCCCTTTCCGCCAATCTCGCTCAATGGCCGATCACGGATTGCGTCACCCGTCGTTGTGAAAGTGATAATTTCAAACTGATCAGCCGAAAAGCCGTGCGCCACGATAAGCCTGTCTCGCGCTTCGCCGGCTTGCGCCAAAGCCAGCGGCGAACCGCGTGTACCAATTCTGATTTTAGTGCCTAATGTCATGATTTGCCAAGTTTAGGGTGTGGGTGCTAGAGCGGCAATGTCTTAGATCAAACCATACACAACAACCAAAGAGCAAATGGCCGCAAGCCCGACAATAATTCTTGGCATTGAAACTTCTTGCGATGAAACCGCAGCGGCGGTCGTTCGTCGGCACGCAGGCGGGCATGGCGAATTGCTCAGTAATGTTGTGCTGTCCCAGCTTAAGGATCACGCGCCTTATGGCGGTGTTGTGCCTGAGATTGCCGCACGGGTCCATGTCACCCATTTGGACGGTTTGATTGAAAAAGCCATGAGTGAGGCGAAAGTCGGGTTTTCAGAACTCGGTGGCGTTGCCGCAACCGCAGGCCCCGGTCTTTTAGGCGGCCTGCTGGTGGGGCTGACAGCAGGAAAAGCCATTGCCATGGCGGGGAACATTCCATTTCTGGCGATTAATCATTTGGAAGGCCATGCCCTGACACCTCGCCTCCTGAGTGATTGTCCATTTCCCTATCTGCTATTGCTCATTTCTGGCGGCCACACCCAATTTCAATTGGTGGAAGGGGTGGGGCGTTATAAGCGCCTTGGCACAACAATTGATGATGCCTTAGGTGAAGCCTTCGATAAAGTGGCCAAACTTCTCGGGCTTGGTTATCCAGGTGGCCCACGCGTTGAAGCATATGCCAAGCGAGGCGATGCCAAACGTTTTGCGTTTCCAAGACCATTGAAAGGCCGCGATGATTGCAATTTTTCATTTTCAGGTTTGAAAACAGCGGTACGCGAAGTGGTGCAGGGCCTGGGTGAATTAACCGAGCAGGATGTCGCCGATGTCTGTGCCAGTTTTGAAATCGCAGTGGCTGAAACAATCAGTGATCGCCTATCGCGCGCCTTTCAGATGTTTCGGACAGCCCATCCAGAGGTGATCCACCCCGCCCTTATTGTGGCCGGAGGTGTTGCTGCCAATCAAACCTTGCGCGGCGTATTTGAAACCCAAGCCGCCAAACATGGCTTCGCACTCAATGTGCCGCCATTTCACCTGTGCACGGATAATGCCGCGATGATTGCTTGGGCAGGTGCCGAGAGATTAGCCTTGGGCTTAAGCGACAATGTTGATTTTGCCGCCAGACCGCGTTGGCCGCTCGATACGGTCTCTGCACCAGTTTACGGCCATGGCCGCCTGGGGGCAAAGGCATGAGCAAGCGCATTGTTGTTTTGGGTGATGGTGCCTGGGGAAAGGCCTTGGCACATGTTGCAGCAAAAGCGGGAAATCATGTTTCGAATTGGTCGCGGTCAAAACCCGAAATACCGACCGATGTTGATGCAGCGATCATTGCCGTTCCTGCCCAAGCGGTGCGTTCGGTCATCATTTCCACAGCAGGATTTCTGCCGCCTGTGATCATTTCAGCCGCCAAGGGTATTGAACGCGAGACGGGCAATACAATAGCTGAAGTCGTCAAAGGCATTTTACCTCACACCGAATTTTATGCGTTATCTGGGCCGAGTTTTGCGGCAGATGTTTTGGCCGGGTTGCCAACTGCAATCACACTGGCTGGCCCCAATTTGGAAAGTGCAACGTTTTGGGCCAAGGCCCTGATGCTTCCGCACTTTCGGATTTATGCCTCCGATGATGTGACGGGTGTTGAAATCGGTGGGGCGATGAAAAATGTGCTGGCCATTGCTTGCGGCATTTCCGATGCTCAGGGCTTAGGCGAAAGTGCTAGGGCAGGCCTGATCACCCGTGGCTTTGCCGAGCTTTCGCGCTATGGCCGCAAACTGGGGGCCAAGCCTGAAACCCTGATGGGCCTATCGGGCTTAGGTGATCTGTTGCTCACCAGCGCCAGCACCAAATCGCGCAATTATTCATTCGGGCTGGCAATCGGCAAAGGCCTATCGGTTGCTGAAGCCATCGAACATTCGCGTGGCGTCGTGGAAGGTGCCTATACCGCTTCCATTGCCGCAAAACTGGCGCATCAACACCAAGTCGATATGCCGATCATAAACGCCGTTGCGGCGATCATTGACGGCCACTCAAATCCGCGCAATGAGATTGCAAAACTCATGGCAAGGCCGGCCGGCCCCGAAATCAAACAGGAACACTGAATATGCTTTTCGCACTGCTTTGCACTGATAAACCAAATAGTCTTGAACTTCGCACCAAAGTTCGCCCTGATCATGTGGCGCATTTAAACGCGCTGGGTTCGGCAATGAAAACGGCAGGCCCATTTCTGGATGAAGCGGGCAATCCAAACGGCAGTTTGGTCATTATCGAAGCCGCAAACATGGCAGAGGCCAATGCCATGGCGGCCCAAGATCCATATGCGAAAGCTGGGCTTTTTGCTTCTGTTGAAATCAAGCCCTGGCGCTGGACTTTGAAAAATCCGGAATCTGCATAATGGCTTATTGGCTTTTCAAATCCGAACCGGATGTGCTGTCCTTTGATGATCTTAAAGCCAAGGGTGCCGCTGGCGATGAATGGACCGGCATTCGCAACTATCAAGCGCGTAACAATATGCGGTTGATGAAATTGGGCGAGCGCGGCTTTTTCTATCATTCCAATATCGGCAAAGCCGTGGTGGGCATTGTTGAAGTGTGCAAACTCATTCATCCGGATTCCACAGCTGAAATTCCGGCATGGGAATGCGTTGATATTCGCGCCATTGCCGTTATGCCACGCCATGTCACACTTGAGGAAATCAAGACGGTGCAGGCCTTGGGCGAAATGGTGTTGGTGAAAAATTCCAGGCTTTCGGTGCAGCCCGTGTCGGAAAGCGAATGGAAGCTGATTTGTGGGCTTGGTGGCTTGAAGCTTTGATCGTTGATCACGCGGAATTTGTGCGCGCCAATACCAGCATATTATCGCCACCGCTGGTTCATGAAGTGAAACTGCATCTGGCGCATGAAGCTTTGCCGATTTGGCAGAGAACCGAGGATGAGCTTGGCGAGATTGGCCTGCCACCACCCTTTTGGGCTTTTGCTTGGGCGGGTGGGCAGGCGCTGGCCCGTTATATATTGGACAATCCCGAGACTGTTCAGGGCAAATGCATTATTGATATTGCCTCAGGCTCGGGCCTTGTTGGAATAGCTGCGATGATGGCGGGTGCTGCGTCGGTTCTGGCTGCCGATATTGATGCCTTTTCGGTAGCGGCAATCGCCGTGAATGTTGAACTGAATCAAGTGCGCGTGGACATCACGATAGATAATTTGCTGGCGGGTCCAATTGCCGATGTTGATGTGATATTGGTGGGCGACCTGTTTTATGAAAAGGCTGTTGCCACCCAATGCCTCAATTGGCTGGAGCAGGCACAAGCCAAAGGTGTTGATGTTTTAATCGGCGATCCGGGTCGCAGTTATTTGCCCAAGGATCGTTTGATCAAAGTGGCGGAATATTCGGTTCCCGTTTCCCGCGATCTTGAAGATGCTGAAATCAAGCACACCGCTGTTTGGCGACTTTCTTAAATCGGGTGTGATTCCGGATTGGCCGATGGCAGGGCAATTATTTTGCGCTCAGTATTATTGAACCACAGCGCCACCATCAGGATGGCAAGCGAAATCCAAAGCCACATGTCAGTGCCGCCACCGAAAAATAATGCTCCGATGATCACCGCAGCGGGGGTTGAAACATAAGTGGCTTGAACGGTGTAAACTGCACCCTTCTGTGTGATCAATGTAAAATAGACCACGCGCTCAATGACCCACATCAGCGTGACGGCTGCCAGCACCCAATGCGCCAATAGTCCAGGATCGCCGGGGGCACCGAAGGGGTGGAACCACAATAGGAATGGCAGGATCAGCAGGCCTGACCAAAGGCTTTCGCAGGCACCAGCTTGAATCGTATCAGCACCCTTTGGCCATGCACGCGCGGCGAAAGTGTTGTAAGCGCAATAGAGCAATGGGATTGAGATCGAAGCGATGAGCGGCCATGAGATGGCGCCGGAAAATGTGCCTTGACGCGAGAGGATCAAAACCAGCGTCGATAAAAAACCCAAAAAGATTGCCAGCAATTTGCGTGGGGAGGAATTCTCTCGCCCGAACAGAAGTGCGATGATATAATTGAAAAATGGTGACATTGTGATGATGATCGCCAATTCGGTTGGTGGAACAAAGCCGGCCAGATAGAGGTTTAATCCAAACGGGATATTCATCAACGCGGCGCAGCCAAAGCCATAAAACACCAGACGCTTGTCAAAGTTCCCGAGACCGCCCCTGTATATACTCATACATAACATGATGAAGCCAACACCAACCCCCGTATAAAATATCGTGTGGGTGATCGGCATATTGATTTTGCTGAGATGCTTATAAAGGCTTGGCGAAACGCCCCAGAAAAGGCCGAGAAACATGAAATAGAGGAAATGATTTGACTGCTTCATTATATGCACTTTTAAAATTCTCTGAATGCAAGTTATAGTGCTTCCAATAGATAACAACTGCGAAAAGCAGCCGCCTTGGGAGTAAATAACGCCATGACCGATAAAATCTATGCCGTTCCTGCTGCGTGGAAGAAGCACGCACTTGTCGATGAGGCCAGCTATAAAAAATCTTATGCCGAGTCGGTGAAGGACCCAAACAAGTTCTGGGCCAAACATGCCAAGCGTTTGGACTGGTTCAAGGCCCCCACTAAAATCAAGAACACCTCATTCAAATACCCGAATGTCTCAATCAAATGGTATGAAGATGGTGTTCTCAATGTTGCTTATAATTGCATCGACCGCCATCTGAAAAAGCGCGCTAACCAGACCGCCATTATCTGGGAAGGCGATAACCCATACGACGACAAGAAAATTACCTACCGCGAACTTTATGATCATGTCTGCCGCATGGCCAATGTGCTGAAGAAGCATGGTGTGAAAAAGGGTGACCGCGTTACCATCTACATGCCGATGATCCCCGAAGCAGGCTATGCCATGCTCGCATGTGCGCGCATTGGTGCTGTGCATTCGGTTGTCTTCGGCGGCTTCTCACCTGAGTCGCTTGCTGGCCGCATTAATGATTGCAATTCCAAATTTGTGATCACGGCTGATGAAGGCTTGCGCGGTGGCAAAAAGATTCCACTCAAGGCCAACACGGACGATGCCTTGAAGCGCTGCTCAGGCGATGAAAAAGTTTTGGTCATTCGCCGCACCGGTGCCGCGGTTGCTTTCGATCCGAACCGTGATCTTTGGTACCATGAAGAGGTTTTGACGGTTTCAGGCGATTGCAAGCCTGAGAAGATGAAGGCCGAGGACCCGCTGTTTATCCTCTACACATCCGGCTCAACCGGAAAGCCCAAAGGCGTGCTGCACACCACGGGCGGCTATCTGGTTTTTGCCTCCATGACGCATCAATATGTTTTCGATTATCATGATGGTGATGTTTATTGGTGCACGGCCGATGTGGGCTGGGTGACGGGCCACTCCTATATTCTCTATGGCCCTCTGGCCAATGGCGCCACCACGCTGATGTTTGAAGGTGTTCCCAATTATCCCTCCACCTCGCGTTTCTGGGAGGTGATTGATAAGCATCAGGTGAGCATTTTCTACACCGCACCAACTGCACTTCGCGCCTTGATGCAGCAAGGCGACGCACCTGTCACCAAGACCTCGCGCAAATCATTGCGCTTGCTGGGCTCGGTTGGTGAGCCGATCAACCCTGAAGCGTGGGAGTGGTATCACCGCGTGGTGGGTGGCGGCCGCTGCCCAATTGTCGATACCTGGTGGCAAACCGAAACCGGTGGCATTTTGATCTCGCCACTGCCCGGCGCCACGAAGCTCAAGCCCGGTTCCGCCACCAATCCGTTTTTTGGCATTCAACCTGCTTTGGTCGATGACAAGGGTGAATTCCTGGAAGGGGCCGCATCCGGCAATCTGGTGATTTTGGATTCTTGGCCAGGGATGATGCGCACGGTCTATGGCGATCATAAGCGTTTCGTTGAAACTTACTTCTCAACCTACAAGGGCATGTATTTTACCGGCGATGGTTGCAGGCGTGATGCGGATGGCTATTACTGGATCACCGGCCGCGTTGATGATGTGCTCAATGTATCGGGCCACCGCCTCGGAACGGCGGAAGTGGAATCGGCTTTGGTTTCGCATTCGAAAGTATCTGAGGCCGCCGTTGTGGGTTATCCACACGACATTAAGGGGCAGGGCATTTATTGCTACGTCACGCTGATGTCCGGTGTTGTTGGCGATGATGAATTACGCAAATCCATGGTTGCTCATGTGCGCAAGGAAATTGGGCCACTGGCCACGCCTGATAAAATTCAGTTTGCACCCGGTCTGCCGAAAACCCGTTCGGGCAAAATCATGCGCCGTATCTTGCGCAAGATTGCCGAGGATGATTTCGGCGCACTGGGCGACACATCAACACTCGCTGATCCAGCCGTGGTTGATGATTTGATTGCGAATCGGCAGAACAGGAAAGGATGAGTGCGCCAATTCAGTTCACCGCTCAACTCTGGCTTTATCACGGAAAGGGGGCATGGTGTTTTGTAACTTTGCCTCCCGACAGCGCGGCACAGGTGAAATTCTTCGGGGTTAGTTCTAAAGCTTTCAGATCGGTGCGAGTTGACGCCGCGGTTGGAAAATCGAGATGGCGAACATCCCTGTTTCCCGATTCAAAATCAGGCTCTTACCTCCTTCCAATTAAAGCCGAAATCCGCAGGGCTCAAAGTCTAGCAATTGGCGATAATATCAGCGTTTCGCTTGAAATTTTGAATTGATCTCACCATTTGCCCTATGGCCAATGGGCTGCTAAAGCAGACCCAATATCAACAGGGGGTTCTTATGCGTATTGCTCAATTCGTCATTCTCGCCGTCATGGCC
>JAYVXY010000246.1:0-3405 GCA_043784785.1 Aestuariivirga sp.
GAAATGCCGCTCACATGATCAGCCGCTGATGTGATGCCATGCTTGGCAAATTCACCAACCCCCACATTGATCTGGCAGCGCCCGCAAATGGCGCGGCCACCACAAACGGAGTCGATGTCAACACCAAGAGCCCGTGCGGCCGTGAGCACAGGCGTGCCAACAGCAAAGCGCCCACGCTTGCCGGAAGGGGTGAAGACGATAAGTGGAGTGGCGTTAGACATTTGATTTTCCAAGTTTGGTTGCTTCGCTTAGCGAGTCAATCATCTTGCGCAAATCCCCTAAGTCCGATTCAAATTCAGCCAAGTATCCAACACAAAACCCACACGAATGAGCTACTATTATTTTGTCGTCCGAATCGCTGTGTTTTTCTGCAAAAGACTTTTCGACCTGCTTAAAGTATAGTTCTTTTAGTGCCCCGATCTTCTTTTTTCTTGCGTCTATAACTAACTTGTGCGCCACTGCGTTTCTCAATGAATTGATTTGTTCTATCATCGTCCAAGTGTCGTCGCGATTTTTGTCCAGAGCGAGAGCGCGAACAATTGCGAGTTTGTTAGAAAAAGTTAGATTTCTATTTTGTATGTGCTCAGCGTGAAAGAAAAACATATCAATTATATTGTCTAGCGCATGTTCGATTATTAGGTGCCCTTTCAGCAACACATTCATAACAGCATCCATTTCGTGAAGGTGCTTTTCAAAAAGCTCCAAGTATCCGTGATGCTCACTTGTCATAAAGAAACATCACGATGCTGCACCTGTCTACGCAAAAGCAATATCTTGTTCCAATCTCTACCTTCTGCGCCGCGATTCTCTGGCTGCCCGGCGGGCTTCTATGTCTTCGTTCGATGATTGCAGGCCAGCCGCTTGCGCCGCAGCCGAAGGCCCCGATGTCATCTCACGGAACCGGTTAGTCCAGAATTTGCAATGTGCATCCGTGCCGTTGAGAACATTGGCGCCGTAAATGGCGTGCATATCTTCATCATGCAGCGGGTTCATGATCGCCGATGTCATGCCATGGCTGGCGGCCATGGCGAGAAAATAACCCGTCAGCGCGCGGCGGTTTGGCATGCCGAATGAAACGTTGGATGCGCCGCAGGTTGTGTTGACTTTGAGTTCCTCACGCAAACGGCGCACCAGACGAAACACCTGTTGGCCAGCAGTGCCCATGGCACCAATCGGCATCACCAATGGATCAACCACAATGTCCCATGGCTTGATGCCAAAATCAGCAGCGCGATTTACAATCTTGCGCGCCACTTCAAAGCGCACATCGGGATCTTCGCTGATACCGGTTTCATCATTTGAAATGGCAACAACCGGAACATTATATTTCGCCACCAGAGGCAAAATAGCTTCCAGCTTTTCTTCTTCGCCTGTCACCGAGTTGACCAGTGGGCGACCCCGCGCTGTTTCCAGTCCGGCCTTGAGAGCAGACGTGACCGAACTATCAATGCACAGCGGAATGTCGGTCATTGATTGCACGATTTCCAAGGTCTGGCGCATCAATGGCGGTTCAGTTTCATTGGGGTTCACGGCGGTGACACCGGCATTAATATCCAGGATGTGCGCACCTGCGGCAACCTGCGCCAACACATCTTTGATCACGGTTTCAAAGTTGCCAGCCTGCATTTCTGCAGCAAGCTTCTTGCGGCCCGTGGGGTTAATGCGCTCACCGATCACGGTGAAAGGCTTATCGAACCCGATAATGTGTTCACGGGTGGCGGATGCAACGAGAGTATGTGTCATGAGATATTCCGGCCTCCATTGCCGATAAGCTGCTTGATTAGGTCTTGCGTATAATGCGATTCGAGATGGGCTTTGGCTTTTTCAACTTCGGCAGCCATATCATCGCTGACGGCCACAGGCTCAGACCGTCGCCAATCGGCCAGATATGAATCCGTGTCGGTGGCCCCATCGCGCATGGCGGCCATATCAATGGCCTCCATAAAGCGATTATCCAGCATGCGCTTTTCTTCTTTGCGGCCGATTTTAACCGAAACCGCCGAAGGAATGTCGCGCCAATAGGTGATGATCAAATTTGCCATTTACAGCTTATGCCCTGTTCTGAAAGCGGCAGATAGCGCGAAAACGACAGGGGGTAAAGGCAGATCGGCGAAATCAATTTGGAACGAGCCAGTTTCAGCAGTGCCTGATCGGGACAATTACAAACTGTTACAAATTTGATGCGGTTGGTTACTATATGACTTCAAAATCCTTGCCGATTCTAGCAAATAATCCTAGATCGGTTTGACATTCTCAGCCTCTGCCCAGTCAATAGGAGACCAACCCAATGTCATTTAAAAAAGCCGCGTTTGCATTGTTAGCCCTTACGGTTTTGGCAGGCACCAGCGCAAAGGCGGACATAAAAATTGGTGTTGCGGCCGAGCCATATCCGCCTTTCACCAGCAAAGATGCTTCGGGCCAGTGGGTCGGCTGGGAAATTGATGTGGCGAATGCAGTTTGCGCCAGCATGCATGAGAAATGCGCGATCATGGAAACGGCTTGGGATGGCACCATTCCAGCGCTGAATGCCAAAAAGTTTGACATGATTGCAGCCTCCATGGCCGTAACTCCTAAGCGCAAAGAGGTGATCGATTTTTCCGATATTTATTATCAATCTGCTGCGGTGATGGTGGGTGCCAAAAATGGTGATATGGATATTTCGCCCAAGCATTTGGCGGGCAAAATCATTGGTGTGCAGATATCAACAATCCATGCTGCCTATCTGGATAAATATTTTGCCAAAACCTCATCAATCAAGACCTATCAAACTCAGGATGAAGCCAACCAGGATTTAAGCGCAGGCCGGATTGACTATGTTCTGGCCAATGGCATGGCACTTGATGATTTTTTGAAATCAGACCCTAATTCATGCTGTGAATCTAAGGCTGCAGTTCCTTATGATGCAGATATTTTTGGCCCAGGTGTTGGCTTTGGCTTGCGCAAGGGAGAGGCAGATCTGGCGGCCAAACTGAACGCTGCCATCAAGACCGTGAATGCCGACGGGACATTGGAAAAAATTACCGCAAAATTCGGGCTTACCGGAAAAATCGAACTCCCCGCCAAGTAGGCCAGTGAACCTCAAAAACCCTTCAAAGCCAAATTTAGCAGCACCCGAATTTACTATTTGCTGTCGGTCTTGGCCGCTTCGTTGACGGGGCTACGTTGCTTTGCAAAATAATTCCACACATAAAGCACAAAAATGGCACCGACGATGGAGCCGAAGAATCCGGCAGATTCTCCCGGCTGATAAAATCCAAAAAATTGCCCCAAAAATGTTGCCGCGAACGAACCGATCACCCCCAACAGACTTTTAATTACCCACAAATTCGGCGGTGGTTGGGCGTTGCGCTGACTTTAGAAACTTGAATCAAAGGAATCACTTGTGATTCATTGCAGAGCACCTGA
>JAYVXY010000247.1:0-10948 GCA_043784785.1 Aestuariivirga sp.
GTGGTGTCAACACCAGTGCGGTAATCGAGCAAACTTTCATGCTGGGCTCGGCACTTTCTGCCACATCAGGCTGGATCGCCGCGATTTCCTATGGCGGCACCAGTTTTTCATCTGGCATCATGCTGGGATTTAAGGCGATGTTTGCGGCCGTGATTGGCGGATTTGGCTCAATTCGCGGCGCGATTCTTGGAGCCATTTCCTTGGCCAGTTTGGAAGTGCTATGGTCAGCCGTGTTCGGAACCACTTACCGCGATGTGGGTGTGTTTTCGATCATCATATTTGTGTTGTTGTTGCGCCCTGAAGGTCTGGCAGGGATCGCGCAGCACCGCGAAAGTGAGGCATGATGAAATATCTAAACCGCGTGTTTTTATCGATTTTATTAACGCTTTTCTTGTCGGCCTGCGGCGATGAAAATGCACCCAAGGATTATGTTAAAATCGCAGGCGGCGGCATTGCCTTTAACTATCGCTATTCGCAAGCTTCGATGATTGTGATTGCCCAACAAATCTATCCATTTCCCGATGGCAGCACGGTGGAGGCCCTGTTTGATGTGCCGGGCACCGCCACGCGCCAGTCGGTCACTTTGCCGTCTATGGAGGGCAAGCTGACTTATAAGCTGCAAAGCGATCCGCTCACCCATATCACCAAGGGTGGGCAATATAATGTGACCATCCGGCTTCTCGACAAAACCGGCAAGGAACTGGATAAAAAAGACCGCGTGTTTATATCAGACGAAGATCAATCAACCTTGCCAAGCAAACCTCTGGTCGAGGGCCTTGAATTCAAGCCGCATTTGGAGAATCTCTAAAGCGAATTACTTCTGACAGCTGGAAGCTTCCAGATTCCGGGGCGCAAGGATCGATTATTACATTTAATCAATATTTCCTTTGTTCAATCGTCACACGGCAAAACTAACCTGTTGTTCTCGCTCATCAACAACAGGGAACTTCACCATGAAATTGCAAACCGCAATTCGCACATCATTTTTGGCCGCTGCTTTGGCTTCCAGCCTTTTCACAGCCCAAGTCAACGCCGCAGGCACCATGAAGCATGTTCTGCTCATCAGCATTGACGGCATGCATGAAACCGATTTGGCCAACTTTATTGCGGCCAATCCGAAATCAACGCTCGCTGCACTGACTGCCCATGGAACCCATTATTCAAAGGCCAGCTCGGCCAAGCCATCGGATTCATTTCCCGGCTTGCTCTCGATGCTGACTGGTGGCTCACCAAAATCGACCGGCGTATATTATGATGACAGCTATGACCGTGCGCTTTCTGCTCCTGGTTCCGATTGCAAAGCTAAGGGCACTGAGATTGTTTATGACGAGTCAGTCGATTTGAAGCCAGATGCAATCGATGGCGGTGGCGGTGTTGATGAGGCCAAAATGCCACGCGATGGTGCTAATGGCTGCAAACCCGTTTTCCCGCATCAATTCCTGCGCACCAACACCGTTTTCGAGGTGGCAAAGGCCGCTGGCATGAAAACAGCATGGAGCGATAAGCACCCAGCCTATGACATCGTAAACGGCCCATCGGGCAAAGGCGTTGACGATCTGTTTGTTCCTGAAATCAATTCGAATGACGACATCACTGCAAAGGCCACCAACACTGCCGCCTATGATGACACCAAGGTTGCCGCCATCATCAATGAAATTGATGGCAAGACTTCTGCTGGCAAAGATGGTGCCGGCGTTCCTGCCATTTTCGGCATGAACTTCCAAGCCGTGAGCGTGGGCGAAAAGACTGTTGGCTATTCCGATGCCAAGGGCACACCGAAAACTGAATTGGCCGATGCCATCAGCCACACCGATGCTTCAATCGGCAAAATGGTGGCCGAGCTGGCTGCCAAGGGTCTGGACAAAGATACATTGATCATCATCGGTGCCAAGCATGGCCAATCCGCCATTGATCCAGCGATGCGCAAGATTGTTGACAAGAAGATGATTGGCGCAGCGCTTGATTCTGTGCAGAAGGATTTGGGTGCACAAATCACCATGGACTCCGTGGCGTTGATCTGGCTTGCCGATCAATCCAAAACTGCTGATGCGGTGAAGGCTTTGGAAGCCATCAAGGACAAGGCTTCGATCTCGGAAGTTTGGGGCGCTGCTAAAATCACGGAAGTGTTCGGCGACGCCACCAAAGACAGTCGCGTGCCAGACATTGCCGTGTTGCCGACGAATGGCGTAATCTATACCAAGCCAGATGCCAAGAAACTAGCTGAACATGGTGGTTTTGGCGAAGATGACACGCATATTGCTTTGCTGGTGTCTAACCCAGCAATGGCCGCTACAACCGTAGCTGACCCTGTCACCAATATGCAGATCGCCCCAACCATCTTGACCGCTCTTGGTCTTGATCCAATGGCGTTGCAATCGGTGAAGGCTGAGGGGACAAAAGTCCTGCCAGGTTTAACTCTGACAAACTAAATCAAATAAGCTCAGATAAATGCGAAAGCCCGTGAATGTTTTCACGGGCTTTTTCTTTGCAATCCAAAACGCAAATATCAACTAGGCCCGACGCAAAACCGCAAGCCACACATACCCACCATAGGTTTTTTCGAATGTCAGGTTTAGTCTTTGCTGCTTGGCATATGCGGCAAGGACATTTTGCATTTCCTGCCGCGGTGTTACATCAAACATTTCGAGCCAGCGAAAAATTGCGTGCTTGAACATCTTCGGCCATTTTTCACATTGGCCAAAATCAACAATATGCAATTCACCATTATCACCCAGCATGGTCAAGGCATGGGCGATGGCTTCCTGCCATTGCGGCACCATAGACAGCGTATAGGAAAAATAAACGCGGTCAAAACTCTTGCGTTGAAACGTGAATCCACAATCAAAATCGGTTGCATCACCTTGCGCAAGGCGCACATTTTGCTCAACACCTGCTGATTTCAAATTTGCCTTTGCGGTTTTCAACATTTCATTCGAGATATCAAAGCCGAAGAGCTGGACTGAAGGGTAGAGCTTCGCAGCCAAAGCCAAATTGCGACCGGTTCCGCAACCGATCTCCAAAATCGACTGTCCAGGCTTGGCCGCCAATCCTTGCAACATTTCATTGCGGCCCAACAGATAGAAACGACGGCTGGCATCGTAGATATGGCGCTGCCAGCGATACATCCGGTCCATGGCTTCACCATGGTCGATGGTGAGATTAGCTGGCGCGTTCATAAATGTGGAATCCGCCATAGATGGATGAACGATCTTTCGCACCAAGTTCGAGTGACTTCTCTTCCAGATAAGTCCATTGGCCAAGTATGTCTTCCTTGACCCGACCCGGCAAAATTGTTGGTTTGCCAGCAGTGCGGAAAATCACCCGCGCATCATGACCTGTTGCATGGGTGATAGCGCTCCACAAGGCATTTAATTGCGCATCCGTCATCCAATCCTGGGCATCGAGCAACACCACGCGATCAACACTGGCCTGAGGCATGGCCAACAACGCGTCGGTCATATTTACCTGCTGAACATTGACCCGGTTTGCAGTTTCGCGGAGCCGGGCAAAATTGCGCTGATTCAAATAGAGCGGCACAGGCCCCGAAGCGCCCGGCGCATAGCTGCGGCCAAAGGCCTGCCAGGCGAAATAGTTTTCGCTCAGCGAAAAGCCGCAAGTCAATCGTTCCAACCGCTCATAAAGAACGTCGGCCATGCTCGAGCCGCCAGCCAGCGCCTCATATTGTGCCGGAGGAATACCCAGGCCATAAAGTGAAACACGCCGTCTCGTCATCCATTGCACAAAGCGTTTATCAAACAGGGGCGCTATCTGCTTGGCGAAATAATCGCGCTGTTCTTCAATCGAACGGCAGTTGAGATAGGAACCAAGATCACGACCATAGATCTTTGCCAGGCGGTGGCCGACACCAATGAAACGACCAAGCAAGCCATGGGCATAGATATTTGTTTTGAACTGACGCAGGCGTTTGCGACCGGTGATTCCACGACCTTCCCAATAACTGCGCGTTTCTGCATCAAGTGTGGGCTTCAGAAAATAATGATAGTCTTTCACATTTTGCGCTTCATCAGCATCACCAAAGAACCGGTAGAATGCATCCCAATTGGGTAGTTTTTCTAAGCCAGCAAGCTTCAGCTTGGTCAAGGCAACGTGAGCACGGTTCAGATCAACAGCGGTAATTTTTGCAGGTGTTGCGGTAAGATAACTCAACACGTTGCAACCGCCAGAAGCGATCGTAACGATATGATGCTCAGGCTTGATTTCCATGGCGGCCAAATCAACCACAGGATCTTCCCAGATTTGGGGATAAACCAGACCTCGAAACGCAAAAGCAAAGAGCCGTTCGAGCAATCCATCGACACTTAACATCCGACTTCGGGTAATTGCTGATCCAACCAATGTTCCGGTATCTTGTTCGACGATTGAACCTACTGTCATTGCAAATGCCTCGTAACGAATCTGTGAAAGTTTCCACAACGGGCTAAGTCGATACTGTGACGAATTGATTACAGCATTGTCACACAGTTTTCACAATGCCAGCGGCATAGAGCAGCAAATAGCAACACAGTTGATTCATGAAAACCAACGTTTCCACAGCGCAACATTTTCGCAGCATTTTTATTTCAGACCTGCATTTGGGGACGACACGCGCGCAATGTGATGCCGTTCTGCATTTTTTGCGCGAAACTGAAAGTGAGTATCTGTATCTCGTTGGTGATCTGATTGATAGCTGGTCGCTTAAAAAGCACTGGTATTGGGATCAGAAACAGAACGATGTAATCCAGAAATTACTGCGCAAGGCCCGTAAGGGCACGCGCGTGATCTATATTCCCGGCAACCATGACGAAAATTTCCGCGATATTGCAGGTCATCGTTTTGGCCGAGTGGCAGTTTTGCACGAAACGGTTCACAAATCGGCCAATGGCAAGCGCTATCTGGTTTTGCATGGTGATAAGTTTGACAATGTGATCTATTTCGCACCCTGGCTCGCCAAGCTGGGCGACTGGGCTTATGAACGGCTGATGGATGTGAATGTGGTGGTGACTGCGTTTCGCCGCTTCTTTGGTTTGGGCCATTGGTCGCTTTCGGCCTATCTCAAATACAAAGTGAAAAAGGCTGTCGAGTTCATTTCACGCTTTGAAGAAGCCGTGGTGCGTGAAGCACAGTTACGCAAATGTGACGGCGTTATCTGCGGCCACATCCACACACCTGATGACCGCATGATTGAAGGCATACATTATTTGAACGATGGCGACTGGGTGGAAAGTTGCACGGCACTGGTTGAACATTTCGACGGTCGCTTTGAAATCATCGATTGGAAAAAACAACCTGCCGCCCAACTGAATTGGAAAGATGATGCGCATTCTGATAGTGACCGACGCTTGGCCACCACAAGTTAATGGGGTTGTTCGCACCTTGCAAACAACCGGTGCCAAACTGCGCGAGCGCGGCCATGAGGTGCATTACATAATACCCGAAGGCAGGCGCAATTGGCCCTTGCCGTCTTATCCGGAAATTGAGCTGAGCTTTCCAGGCGCTCGCAAGATTGGCGCTGAAATTGAAGCTTTAAAACCAGACGCCATTCATATTGCAACCGAAGGGCCTTTGGGCTGGGCCGCACGCCGCGCCTGCTTGCGGCGCAATTTGCCTTTCACCACCAGCTTTCATACCCGTTTTGCCGAATATGCTGCGGCACGGCTTGGTGTCCCTGGTGTCGAGGCATCGGTCTGGGCTTTGATGCGCCGTTTTCACAAGCCCGCACATGCGGTGATGACGCCATCCCTCACCGTATCCCGGCAACTGGAATCTCGCAGGTTTACCAACGTAAAAACCTGGACGCGCGGCGTGGATCACTCCATGTTTAAATTATGGGATCGTGATTACTTTGATTTACCACGCCCGGTTATGGTGCTTTCGGGTCGGGTGATCATTGATAAAAATATTGAAGCTTTCCTCAAACTTGATCTGCCAGGCACAAAGGTGATCGTGGGCGATGGCCCTGACCGGAAGATGCTGGAAGAAAAATATCCAAAGGTCGTTTTCACCGGCTATTTGCGTGAAACAAACTATGCCCGCGCGCTAGCCTCGGCTGATGTATTTGTGTTCCCCAGCCACACCGATACTTTTGGGCTGGTGATGATTGAGGCTATGGCCTGTGGCACAGCGGTTGCTGCTTTCAATGTTTCAAGCCCCATCGATGTGGTGGAACATGGCGTGACGGGCGCATTGGACGCAGACCTTGGCCGCGCCATCACCCATGCGCTGACCCTTGATCGGAACAAGGTTCATGAGGCGGCCCAGAAATTTACCTGGGAACGAACCGCCGAAATGTTTGAATCTTGGCTCGTACCATTCAAATGGCCTGCACATTTAACTGATGCGCAAAAAAAATCGGCACCCGTTCATACGCCATAAGCAGGTTTGGCACCCGCCGGCCTTCCCTGACATCTGCCAGACTCTGATGCTTCAGGTTTATTCGGCAGCTTGGGCCAAGGGTGCTGTACGAGCATTTTTGGCCAGGTCTTTCACGGTATCAACACAAGCTTGGGCTTCATACCAATAGCGGCTCTTGAGTTCGATATTGAAAACAACATCTTTCGGAAACACGCAAATGTCGATGATGTCATTCCATGGAATGTCACCCCAGCCCACCGGCAAATGCAAATCACCATGGCCATAGGCTAAGCGCTCACCCTCCGTGAACATCCAGATATCATCTTGACGCCCAAAACTGTCATGCAGATGCAAATGCTTGGCATGTGGAGCCAGTGCGACCATTTCATTGATGAAATCATGGCGGCGACCGTCAAAGTCGAGCTTGATGTAGGCGTGGCTGAAATCGATCGTGGCCATAACAGATGGATGATTGATTGCCGACAACTCTGCAGCCAAGCGACTTGGCGATGCAGTTTGCATGCGGCCATCATCAGCATACAGGGTTTCGACGCACAATGTTATGCCATGCTCACGCGCAAGATCACCGCCGCGCGACAGCCACTCGCGTTGCCGGTCATGGGCCGCTTCAATGCCAGCACCTTGCTGGGTGGAAACAAGGCCAGAATGGATCACATAATTGCCGGCACTAACCTCGGCAGCCACTTCCAGCGACGCTTTCAAAACTTCCATGTGACGGGGCAGACGGTAAGCTTCATCCATGAAGTTGATGGCGAGAGGACCATGAACCGTAAATTTAACATCGCGGCCTTTGCACGCCTTCTTGAAGCGGGCCAGTTGTTCCTTGCGGATTTTGCCGCCGACGACAATGTCCATGTCATATGTGGGAAGTTCAACTGATTCAACGCCAAGTTCGTCGATCATATCCAGTTCATCAGCAAAATCTGAAAGATCGTCCGCACGCTTATGCGCTGAAATTCCGGTGCCAAAAACGCCATTTGGAAGCATGTTGATATCCCTCAGTTGCAACAGATTAACGTGATTCTCGGTTTGCACCGCAAAATTGAAGGGTTTGCGACAGCCACATTGCAAAACCAAGAAGGTGTAGATTATGACGATAGATCGTCATAAAAATGCAATGAAACTGTGGGTGGATATTTTTCACATGCGCAAAATTGCAATGATCTCATTGATTCTATTTTCCAATCCTGCTTTCGCCGATGATCTGAATGCGAATCAAATTCAACAAGAGTTAGTCGGCCAAACCATTTCCTGGTGGGATAGTGCGGGGTGGATAGGAGGAAATTTGATTCTTATGCCCAGTGGAAAGGCAACCATCTCGGTCGAATCCCCGCACCATGCTACCGATTCAGGCCAATGGTCATTGCGCGGAAACCAGATATGCACAAAGTGGTTGTCGATGCGTGAAGGTGGCCTGAAGTGCTATTCGATCCGCGAGGTTGCTCCGGGCCATTTTGTCACCAGCGGCGGCAATGAATTTGAGATCATCAGTGTTGGCGTTTGATTTCCATGGGTTGCGAAGTCATCTTCTATTCACGAAATCGAATACTGATCGTCATTAAAGGCTTCTAGCAAATTGTCGCTGGACCGAGAGTCCAGCCTCAATTCCTTGGAGAACAATAATGACACGCACACTTTCCATGACAGTTGCTGTTGCCGCACTTGCGCTGACAACTGCGTCGGCGAATGCGGCCGACCGCATCAAGTTTGACTTCTGGTATGGCAACACGGGTGCCATCGCCGAAGTTGTTTCAAAGCATTGCGATCTGTTCAATGCTTCTCAAGATAAATATCAAGCCGTCTGCACCGGTCAAGGTGGCTATGACAAAGCTGAACAAAACACTATCGCCGCTTACCGTGCCAAGCAACAACCAGCATTGGTTCAAATCTATGATGCTGGCACCGTGAACTTCATGCTTTCTGGCGCTGTGATCCCAGCCGTAGAATTCGCCAAAGACCACAACATGAATGTTCCCTGGGATTCCTATTTTGGCGGCATCAAGAATTATTACGCCACCTCGAAAGGCGAAATGTGGTCCTTCCCCTATAACTCCTCAACTGCTGTTATGTATTGGAACAAGGATGCCTGGGCCAAGATCGGCAAGACCGAAGCGCCAAAGACCTGGGGCGAATATGAGGCCGATTTGAAGGCAATGAAGGAAAAGGGCGTGGCTTGCGGCCTTGCTTATGACTACGACACATGGATGAATTTGGAACAATTCTCGGCTGCAAATGATCTGCCGATCGCCACCATGAACAATGGCTATGATGGTCTTGGCGCTGAACTCGTATTCAACAAAACACCATTCGTGGATCACATGAAGAAATATTTGGAATGGACCAAGGCTGGCTATACCCAACTCCAAACCGAACAGGTTGGCAAAGATATTGATCAAGCTTTTGGTGATGGCACCTGCGCTTCGATCATTGAATCAATTGCCGATTTCAAAACCTTCAAGAAGACAGCAAACGGCTTCAAATGGGGCGTCACCATGATTCCAACGCTCGAAACCGGCAAGCGCAAAAACACCCTTGTGGGCGGCGCCTCGCTCTGGGTGATGCAGGGCAAATCCAAGGAAGAATATGAAGCTGTAACCGCTTTCCTGAACTATGTTACAGCACCAGAAACCGGTCAAAAATACATCGTCGACAACACCGGTTATATTCCGGTGCGTGCTGATGGTCTCGATTTCTTGAACAAAGCCAAGTTCTATGAGAACCCAGATAATGCAGGCCGCGAAGTTGCGATCCAATCCCTGACCGCTTCAAACGGCACCCCCGTGACTCGCGGCGTTCGCTTGGGCAACTTCACGTCGATCCGCAAGGAACTGCGTTCCGAACTTGAAGCGGCTTTTGCCGGCAAGAAGGATATGCAAGTTGCCATTGATGATGCCGTAAAGGCAGGCAACGACATTCTCCGCCGTTATGAGCAAACCTTCAAGGACGCAAAGCTCCCATAAACTCAACTTTGCATGATGTTGTGGGGCGTTGTGTTCACTTCGCCCCACTGCAGTTTTTGACAAGCATCATCAGGACTTGATCCCGTGAACAGACACGCTGCATTTTCCAGCAAATGGCTCGCCGCATTATTGGTGGCACCGCAATTGCTGTTGGTTTTTGTGTTCTTCTATTGGCCAACCGGCGAAGCCCTCTATTGGGCTTTTACGTTGGAGCAACCCTTCGGTGGCAGCAACCAATGGGTTGGCATGCAGAACTTCAACACGGTTTTCGGCAATCCCAAATATTGGGACTCGGTTCCCGTGTCTTTTATTTTCGCGATCGCAACCGCAGCGATAACGCTCGTAACTTCGCTAGGCCTTGCACTGCTGGTTGATCGTCGTTTACCTGGTCATCAGCTTTATTCATTTGCCTATTTCATTCCCTATGCCATGGCCGCACCCGCCGCAGGCCTGGCTTTCCGATTTATTTTCGCTCCCAATGCTGGCTTTGTAGCCCTCGTCAATGATTGGTTTCCCGGGCTTTGGAATCCGGCCCAGAATGGATCGCAAGCACTGATCCTGATCGTTCTCTGCCAAGCGTGGAAGTCGATTGGTTATAATTTTGTGTTTTTTCTCGCTGGCCTTCAATCCATTCCGCGTCCGCTGATCGAAGCCGGCGCCATGGATGGAGCCGGTGCTTTGCGCCGCATGCGCGATATTCAAATTCCCCTGGTTGCCCCGACGCTGTTCTTCTTGATCGTCATCAATCTGACCGACAGCTTCGTTGATAGTTTCGGCATTGTCGACATCACCACCCATGGCGGCCCGGCGCGAGCAACGGATTTGATGGTCTATAAAATCTATTTTGACGGCTTCAAGGCGCAGGATTATTCGCTGGCCGCAGCCGAATCCATTGTCCTGATGCTGCTCGTGATCTGTCTCACCTTTGTCCAGTTCCGCTATGTTGAGCGGCGCGTGCATTATGCGTGAGGTTCCAAAATGATTGAACGGACACCCATCTTCAACGCGATCACGCAGGCTATTCTGTTTTTGTCGCTCATTATCATTCTCGTTCCATTCTATATGGTGTTTGCCGCAGCAAGCCATGACTTTGTAACCGTCAACAAAGTGCCCATGCCGCTTCTGCCGGGCGGTCATCTTTGGGAAAATCTGAGTGAAGTCTGGGTCAAGGTCAATTTTGCCCGTGCGATAACGAACTCATTAATCAGCGCCGTATTGGTGACTGTTGGCAAGATCGTGCTGGCTTCAATCACGGCCTATTCCATCGTTTTCTTTAACTATCGCGCCCGGATGCTGGTGTTCTGGCTCATCTTCATTACGCTCATGCTGCCACTGGAAGTGCGTATTGTGCCGACCTATGCCGTGGCCGCCAATGTTTTAAGTCCGCTTCAATCGATGTTCAATTTTGTTGGCCTCAGCATCACACTTCCAGAATGGAATTTGCTGAACACCTATCCCGGTCTGGTATTGCCGCTCATTGCCACAGCCACCGGCACATTCCTCTATCGCCAGTTCTTCATGACCATTCCACCAGAACTGGCCGAAGCTGCCAAGATGGATGGTGCCGGACCACTACGATTCTTCTGGCAAATCCTGATGCCGCTTTCGCAGGGCAA
>JAYVXY010000248.1:0-10893 GCA_043784785.1 Aestuariivirga sp.
CTGCTGTTGTGATGTTCGGGCGTGCACTTGAAGCGGTATGCAAAGACAAATTGCGGGAAGCGGATGGTTCACCTCCCAAACAAATGATGCTGGCAAAGGGCCTCTCTGCCCTGAAGGCAAAAGGACTGATTGACCAACGGTTATTGGATTGGAGCAATGAATTGCGAGCCTTTAGAAATTTAGGTGCGCACGCCAGTGAAGAAACTATTCACAGAGAAGATGCAGATGATTTAAAGGCGTTCGCCTATGCAATTGTGGAGTACATTTATGATTTGGCTGATCGTTACGAAGAATTTAAAGCGCGTATTGCCGCAAAGAAAGCGAAGGCTGCAAAAGCGATCACATAATTGAACAATGCAGCCCGTTCATAAAAAAAAGGCACCCGTGTTTTCTGGTGCCTTTTTAATTTTTCCTAAGGTATTGAACTGGGTTAATTTTCAACAGTTTCAGTGCAAAATCAGTGCAAACGACCACAGGATAAATTGCTAACCCATTGAAAAGATTGGTGGCGAGAGAGGGACTCGAACCCCCGACCCCAGGATTATGATTCCCGTGCTCTAACCAACTGAGCTACCTCGCCACGAGATCGACCGACCTTCAAATGCGCCCATTTGCAGGGCGATAAGTTGATCGTTCAAACCTAACTTGGCGGCATATAGGTAAAAGCCAAGCCGAAAGTCAAGTCGAAGCAACATCGTTTTCGGAATCGTCATCGCCCTGATCCCCCAGTACAAATGTGCGCCATAAGGATATGCCGGCAAAATAGAGCGAAGACAGCGCAAACAACCCCAATTGCAGCTTATAAAGCCAGTCTGAATAGCCGACATTGCGGCCACTGATCACCAAACTCAAAGTCATTGCTGCCCACAACACCGTCATCGGAATGGTAATCTCGCGCCAATGCGTCACCCGCAATGGATGCACAAATTTAATCGGGATAAAAGTCAAAACACTCAGCACAGCAACGGTGACGCCATTCACCAGCCAGCCCGTGTTGAACAGATAGAAATAGAGAACCACCACATTCCAGATCGCCGGAAATCCCACAAAGTAATAATCGAATGATTTCATGCCCACATTGGCGAAAGTATAACAGGAAACCGCCATGATCGTGGCCGCCGCAATCAAGCTCCAGGTGCTGGGTGCAAACCAAAACGGCACAGCCACCATATTAAACCAATAAACCATCAAGGCGGGCACAGCCACATAGGTGAAAAAGTCGATCACCAGATCAAGCGAAGCGCCATCAAAGTTCGGCGTATATTCCCGAACCCGGGCTTTGCGCGCCAGGGATCCATCAACACCATCAACAAACAATGCCAGACCCAGCCACATGAAGGCTGCCACCGCGTCATTTTTTAGAACCGCAACGAGGGCCAGAAACCCCAGCACGATGCCGCTGGTGGTAAAGGCATGAACCGACCAAGCGATCCCCTTTTTCACATCGCGGTCGAGCTTCGCATTGAGGTTAAGCTTCTTGAGTTTCGCCACGTCTTTTCCCTTTGCCCAGAACTGACTATAGAAACCCCAATGCCAATGTGCAATCAGGGCTGTCTACGAAATTCCAGCATGGTGAAAAGGCCCATAGGCTTGATGGTGCGGATACTGGTGAGACGCAACTTGTCACTGACGAGCACCGTATCGACGGGAAATTCTGGCCGCCAGCCAAGTTTGGTCGCATGTTTGGCAAATGATTTTTCGACCGTGCCGCGCAAACCGCTGTCAACACTGAAATGATTGACGATCAACACCGTACCCTCGACCTTCGTCACGCGTGCCAACTCGCGCATCACTTTCAAGGGGTCAGGCACCACCGTCAACACATACATCGCCACTGTGAGATCAAACTGTTGATCGGGAAATTCCAACTCTCCCGCATCCATCTCAAGCAACGCTTCAATATTGGTGTTGCCAGCTTTTTCAACCCGCGCCCGCGCTCGTGCCAGCATCTCGGCCGAAAGATCAATGCCGGTCACCGAAAGTTGTGGCCCATAATAGGGCAAGGCCAAACCGGTGCCCACGCCCACATCGAGAAGCTTGCCCGCAAAATTATTCGCCCGCGCCGAGGCCTGTTTCACACCGGCACGAACCAGCTTGCCAAAAGTCGCATCATAAACCGGGGCCCAGCGCTTATAGGCCTTGCGAACATCATTGGCGTCCATCTTCTGAAGCTGTGTTGAAACTTGCATCGACGTCCCCATTCCAATTTTGGTCGCAAATAGGGTCAAACTGGTCGCAATTGCAAGGTAATACTGCGCTTGGCAGTTAAAGTTTGCGGTCTGGAGGCAATAAACCCGCCACCCAATACGCGAGCTCCAGACCCAATCCCGTCATAAAGCACACAAGCCTGACCGGGAGAGATGCCAAATTCGCCCTCAGCGATCGTGATAATCGCACCAACATCACTCTTGTGAATAGAGGCTTCTACGGCTGGCCGTGTCGATCTGATCTTTGCAAACACCGGCATTGGCTCTTCGCTCAAATTATCGCCACCCAACCAATTGAGCTTGGCCACCGGCACTTCATTTTGTTTCAAAGCCTCACGCGGGCCAACAATAACCTGCCTGCGCTCGGCATCAAGCTTCACCACAAAAAGCGGATCACCCCCGCCAATACCAAGGCCTTTGCGCTGGCCTATGGTGTAATGAATAATGCCCTCATGTTGGCCGAGCACACGCCCATCAAGATGAACGATGTCTCCAGCCCGTGCCGCATCCGGTCTGATTTTCAAAATCACATCGGCATAACGCCCCTCAGGCACAAAGCAAATATCCTGGCTGTCGGGCTTATCAGCCACAATCAAACCCAACTCCGCCGCAACAGCGCGGGTCTCGCTCTTGGGCAATTGCCCTAATGGAAAGCGTAGAAAATCAATTTGGGCTTGCGTTGTCGCAAACAGAAAATAACTCTGGTCGCGCGCCATATCGGCAGGCGTAAACAAGTCGCGTGTGGATGATCCATCACTGCGCATCCGGCTCTCAATATAATGTCCCGTGGCCAAGGCCGAAGCGTCCAAGTCCTTGGCCCGCGCCAAAAGATCAGCAAACTTCACAGTCTGATTGCACTTCACGCAAGGAATTGGGGTTGAGCCAGCCAGATAGCTCTCAACAAAGTCATCAATGACACTTTCTTTAAAGCGCGATTCAAAATCCAGAACATAATGCGGAATATCAAGTGCTGCCGCCACGCGGCGCGCATCATGAATGTCTTGCCCTGCACAACAAGCGCCCTTGCGGCGGATCGCTTCACCATGATCATAAAGTTGCAAGGTGATGCCAACGACATCGTAACCCGCAATCTTCAACAGCGCCGCCACAACCGACGAATCAACACCACCCGACATCGCCGCCACAACCCGGTGATCTTTCGGGTTGCCGGGCAAATTCATGGCACCGTGAACACGGTCAAGAATGGCAGAGGCGATTTTCATAGGCTCTAAATGGGCGGAAACGCCACGAAGATCAAGTTCAGCCTTTGCCTGTGCCGTATTGGCGCAATTTCTTCGTGCAATTTGCAATTTGTTCATTTTCACTTAGGGCATTTTTAAGGCCAAGCTGCCTAATGTGTACAGGTGTGAGAGCCGCCTGTTGCGGGTGTCACAAGTCAGTTTGTGTGAGTTTGCGTATATGAACGGTCAGTTGCGTCCACGCGTCAATTACGTCATCGGACCCGATGGCAGTCCTTTGACAATCGCCGATTTGCCCCCACCCGGCTCTCATCGCTGGGTGATCCGCCGCAAGGCGGAAGTGGTGGCAGCCGTCAGAGGCGGGCTTTTGAGTTTAGAGGAAGCCTGCCAGCGTTATACCCTCACTGTTGAGGAATATCTGGGTTGGCAGCGCTCAATCGAGCGTCACGGCCTTGCCGGTTTGCGCACCACGCGCATCCAGCAATACCGACAATAGTCTGTAAGTGAGTTTGCGTTAACAAGGCCGGATGGAAACATCCGGCCTTTTGCGTTTTAGAGGCGCTGAATGAGCCCGACAAACACCACAGCACCATTGCCCGCGCATGTTACAGAAGTTTCTCCCATAAAAGCTAAGGCGGCGTCGCCCTCTTTCAAGGCAATCGCCCCACCCTGCCCGCTCAGCACCGTTGAACCTTTCAGCGCAAAGAACACGGCTTCAACGCCGCTCAGATCAAGCGTCTCCATCCCACTCAGTTTCAAAACGCTGGCCTGTGCTTCATAAGCCCCACGCGCCGTAAATAAATTCAAGTCAAAACACGGCCCATCCAAAAGCCTGCATGTCAGCGGCACATCGCAGGCAAAGGCATGCGGCACAAAACTTTCATGAACCTCCAAAGCCTTGCCGCCCTCAAATTCCAAATCCAAACCATTGCCAGATATTTGCATGAACACACGGTCTATACCGGGATAAATTGAAAAGGGCACATCACGGTCAATCCGCGCCTTGGCAAAGCGCCATGAAAAATCAGCCGCACCCGCTTCCTGATGTGAGGCTATCTCCCATGAAACCCCCATGCCATTGCGCCACGGGCCCTCAACCATCTCGTCTTGGCGGATTAATCGTAGCATCTCTGGCCCCTTTATTTTTTTGTGCGCGCAAGCCATTATAGCGCAATGAACAGCCAGCCCCAATCCATTCACGACATTTCTGTCGATCCACGCAATGCGAACATTCTGATCTCGGTGAACGGTGAATTGCTCCCGCGCGAAAAAGCCGTCGTTTCAGTTTTCGATTCCGGATTTATTTTGGGTGATGGCGTATGGGAAGGTCTTCGTCTTGTAGATAATGGTGTGCCATTTTTGCATGATCATATTGAGCGACTCTATGAAGGCGCCAAAGCCATCTTCATGGATATTGGTCTTCGCCCCGATGAGTTGGTGAAGCGTCTCTTTGATTGCATTGATGCCAATAAAATGCACGATGGTGTTCACATTCGCTTGATGGTCACACGCGGTGTGAAGGCCACGCCTTATCAAGACCCACGCGCGACGATCTCGCCCGCCACCATCGTCATCATTCCAGAATACAAAAATCCAAACCCAGAAAAATTCCAGAAGGGCTTGAGCTTGCACACCGTGAATGTGCGCCGCGGCTACCCTGATGTGCAAGACCAGAAGCTTAATTCACATTCTAAGTTAAATTGTATAACTGCTTGTATTCAAGCAACAAATGCTGGTGCTGATGAAGCCTTGATGCTTGACCCGCATGGTTTTGTCGCCACCTGCAATTCCACCCATTTCTTCATCGTCAGACGTGGCGAAGTCTGGACCAGCACCGGCCAATATTGCATCCCCGGCATCACCCGCGGCAACATCATCAGGCTATGCCGCGATCTCGGCATCCCCATCTTTGAAAAACATTTCTCGCTCTATGATGTCTACGGTGCAGATGAAGCTTTCGTTACCGGAACTTTTGCCGGCACCACCCCCGTGCGTGTCATTGACGGCAGACTGGTGCGAAATCCTTTGTCCACGGATGATTGGGTCGGGCCCGGCCCCGTCACGAAAAAACTTTCCGAAGCCTACAAAGCCCTGGCCGCGCGTGAAGGCACACGCACACTCTGATGCTGGGGTTCATTCTTGCATCAATCATCATTGAGTTGACGCCTGGTCCAAACATGACATGGCTCGCGGTGCTCGGTGCCACGCGCGGTCGGGCCTCCGCCCTTGCGGCGGTCGCTGGTATTTGCTTAGGCCTCGCCTTTGCAGGTTTGGTCGCTGGCCTCGGCCTCACCCTTTTATTCGACAATTATCCATCATTGCTAACTGGCCTGCGCGGGGCCGGAACGCTTTATCTTTTTTATCTTGCCTATGATGCTTGGGAAGATTCGAACCAAACCGAAAAAGTCGAAAGCAAGTCGAACGGCGCTTACTTCTTACAAGGCCTCATCAGCAATGTTTTAAACCCAAAGGCCTATCTATTTTACGCAGCAATCCTGCCACAATTTCTAACCATCCCAGATCATCCGCACCATGAAATTGCGATCCTCACAGCGGTTTATGTGGCCATCGCAACGATCATTCATGGGTCCATAGGAATTCTCGCAGGCAGCCTTTCCAATTGGCTGGAACACTCAACACAAGCTAAACTTCTACGCCGTTTCATGGCGGTCGCGATCGCCATTACCGCCATCTGGTTTTTCATATCTACAGGACATCTCAAATGACGAACATCGCCATGTGGTCTGGCCCACGCAACATCTCAACAGCCCTGATGTACAGCTTCGGCAATCGTGCTGATTGCACCGCCTGGGACGAACCATTTTATGGTTTCGCCCTCAAGCAGCGCGGTAATGATCATCCGCTGCGTGATGAGATTATTGCCGCCAATGAATGTGATTGGAACAGACTGGTTGAAACCTGCACCACGCCCGGCGCAAAACCCATTTTCTACCAAAAGCACATGACCCATCACATGCTGCCAGGTTTTGATCGCAGCTTCGTCAGGAAACTGAGCAACGCCTTTCTCATCCGCAGCCCTGAAAAAGTCTTGGCCAGCTACAAGGAAAAGTGGAGCGATGCCACGTTGGAAAATATCGGCTTTGTCCAACAGGCCGAACTCTTTGAACTTGTGGCCGATCATCTGGGCCACGCCCCGCCGGTTATTGATGCTGATCAATTTTTGAACGCGCCGGAATCCAGCTTGAAAAAGCTTTGCGCAAAGCTGAACATTCCGTTCGATCCCGCAATGCTCAATTGGCCCAAAGGCCCAAAATCATTTGACGGTGTCTGGGCACCCCATTGGTATAATGCCGTGTGGCAATCGACAGGTTTTGAAAAACCATCGGTAAAATCAGCAACGCTTGATCCAGCGCTTCAGCGTGTGGCCGATGAGGCCCAACCCTATTATCAAAAACTAAAGGCCCACGCTCTTTAAAGCGCAGGCCCAATCACTCCTAAATACGGAAAAATTATCGCATCAGCGCATGGGCGGCCATGCGGCTGGCCAAATCCGGGGCTGCTGGTTTGGCAACCGGGGTTTCCTTTTCCACCAGCATTTCAATCTTGCGCAAATCGGCTTCGGCTTCTTTCAGGCGCTCAATCATGGCTTCATGTTGGTCACGCAACTCGCCAACAGTTTTCAATATATTGTCGCGGCGGCTGCGCACCGATTTGGCAGCCATTGAGTAGTTCACATTATTCGGATCGGTCACACCCGTGCGTTGTTCTTCAAATTTGACATGATTATCGAGATCATCATGCTTGCGCATCAGATCTTGGATCATCAAATCCATATCAGCCACTTGCCTGCGGCAATCTTCCACCCGGAAACGGTTTAACCGCAAAAGGCTCTCACGTGAACGCATAATCAACCCACCCTTACTCAACACACATCTACTCAACAGGTTTGGCGAAACAATTCGCCAAACAAACGCACTTCGACTCTATTCACGATTCTCCGAATCACTTAGCAGTGGAGAACAGCTTTTCATCCATCATCATGAACAAGCAGGTTTAAGGCCGAGTAAATTGCGCACTAACAATTGGTTACTACAAAAATTGCGCAAGGTCTGCGTTCGCCCCCACTAGATTTAGGGGGTGGCGCGTCAAAGCCGCTATAGGTTGTGTTTGCGGGGATCAAATTCGAGTTAGTCTCATTAGGTTTTGTTAACCTTTATAAGTCTATCTTAACGTTCAGAGTTAATGGTTCACAAAGCCAGTATTCCAAAACGGGGCTGGCGGTTAAATTCAGGGTCTCCTGCCAAACGGGGGATCGGCAATTAAGGGGATTCGCAATGCGGGTTTTGTTGATCGAAGACGATACAGCTACAGCTCAAAGCATAGAGCTGATGCTGAAGTCTGAAGGGTTCAACGTCTATACGACGGACCTGGGTGAAGAAGGCGTCGATCTGGGCAAGCTTTATGATTACGACATCATCCTGCTCGATCTCAATTTGCCGGATATGTCCGGCTATGAAGTTTTGAAATCGCTGCGCGTCTCAAAAGTCGGCACCCCAATCCTCATCCTTTCCGGCCTTGCAGGCATTGAAGATAAGGTAAAGGGCCTGGGCTTCGGCGCTGATGATTATATGACCAAGCCCTTCCATAAGGATGAATTGGTCGCCCGCATCCATGCGGTTGTCCGCCGTTCCAAGGGCCATGCCCAATCAGTTATTCTCACCGGCGAATTGCTGGTGAACCTCGACACCAAAACAGTTGAAGTGGGCGGCCAACGCGTTCACTTGACCGGCAAAGAATATCAAATGCTCGAGCTGCTCTCGCTGCGCAAGGGCACCACCCTCACCAAGGAAATGTTCCTCAACCACCTCTATGGCGGCATGGACGAACCCGAACTCAAGATCATCGACGTGTTTATCTGCAAGCTGCGCAAGAAATTGGCCAATGCCGCAGAAGGCAAGAATTTCATCGAAACCGTCTGGGGCCGTGGTTACGTTCTGCGTGAGGGCGCACCGCCAATGCCAGGCCACGACAACGAAGAAGAGATTCTGCGCATCGCTTAAAATTCTACTGCACCTAAACTTCAAAGCCCGGACAAAAATCCGGGCTTTATTTTTACGTCCATCACAGCACGATTTAACTACGCTTGGTCATCTGCAAAATAAGCAATAATATCTCTATGGCCTTCAAACACATTGATGACTTCGAATGTGTCTGGGTGATAGCGAAAGAAAATCACATAGCCTTTGAATGCGAAACTTCGAATATCATGTCGAAGCTCCGGCCTTGCGCGACCCATCGTTCCGGGCAAGCTGGCCAGCTTAAAACACTGTACACGCAGTTGATTGGTAAAACTGTGCCCTATCACAAGATTGCCACTCTCTCTCGCAATGTATTCGAAGATGGCAACCAGATCATCTCGAGCCGCCGCCGTGTAAACAAGATTGCGCACTCAAAACCCATTTTTTGCCAATAGTGCCGCCTTGCTTTCCAGCGCCGCACCAAGCTCTTCATCGCTGAAGGTGCCGCCTCGGGCGATAGACGCCTCCAACGTATCGCGCAAAGCCTTCAGCTTGGCTTCGCGTTCTTCAACCAGCCGCAAGCCCTCGCGTACAACTTCGCTGGCAGAACCATAACGGCCCTCCTCTACGATAGAAGCAACAAATCCTTCCCAACGTTCGCCAAGTGAAACATTCATGATTGGTCTCCTGCACTGGAGGTGACTTTAGCATATAACACAAATTGCGCAATTCTTGTTATAGGTTAAGTTTAAGATTTTTAGTAATAATTCCTATAAAATGAATTTACCCGCAGTTATATACTTGAGAAATGCAAAGTGTTATGTTAGAGAAACCCAGACAGGGCGATAAAATTGATGTGGCGAGAGAACCTACGGCTGAGATGGTAGAGGCTGGAGTGCAAGCTTTTTACGAGTGGCGCAGCCTTGGGGGTCTTTCTCAGGTGGCTTCCGATCATTTAGCCCGCCAGGTCTTTGCTGCAATGCTGGGAGCCTCGGAAACAGCATCCGAACCCACTCTGTCGTGTCTGCAATATCGACCGACAGGGCTTTAAGTTCCTCTACCGTGAACATGCGCCCTTGGTAGGTTAGTTTTCCCTTAGAACTGAATTTCACAACACCAGCTAAGCCCGCATTTTCGAACCAAAACCCATGCACGACGGCATTGCGAGGACCGATTAAGCACTCGCAGATATAGATCGCCACCTTGTCAAAAGGGTCTGCTAGCTCTGGGTAGTTTTGATGGAGGACAGCCGAAAGCATATCCATTTTGGTTTGCATCATGAGTTGGGACGTCATCGCGCGGCCAACATCATTCCGCACACTCGCAGCCTGCCAAATGGCAGCCTCAACTAACGATTCAAGTGCAGACCATTGAACGCATACTTGCCCAATACCCGCCCGATGTGGTTCACCTACAAGTCTGATAAGCCAGTTCTCTTTCATTGCTTCTTTAATTCCATCGAAAATGCCCATGACAAAATCCTCTGACGATAAAAAACGAGACGAAATTCTAATGCGGATGCTGAAAACGCCGCACAAGCCTCACGTTAAGAAGTCCTTAACCAAATCAGCCAAAAAGAAAGGCAGTGGCCCCTCCGCAAAGAAAAGCCACCGCCCCCAAGAAGCCTAATTACTTAGGTTTCTTGACCGTCTCGACAATGTGCGTATTTGGTTTGCTCTTGGCCGTTTGCACGGTTGTATAGCGACCAGTGATAGCACTGCGTCCGATCTTGCTCATATTCATCACCTCCTTTCCGGGCCGTGGCCCAAGCTTTCAAAGCCTTGGAACGGGAAAGAGGTCGAATCAGAGCGGTGGAATTATAGGGGTATTATGCCCTTGCGGCGAATCCACATGAGTCTATTCACAAGCTGCTTTTTGGTAATTGCCTTAGACAGTTGGCCGATAGGTCAAGCGCTTGCCTTCGATACCCTTAAGGGCTTCTAGAGCGCGTTCGCTGTCGTTGATCTTACGGTTTGAATAGCGAAAGGCGCTTTCGGCAACATAACGGTTCAAATGCTGTTCGCTGACAACGATATGAGCTTTGAGTGAGCGCTTGAACACACCAAAGAAGTTTTCAACATTGTTTGTGTGAAAGCCCTTTTTGTTGACGTAGTTGTGCTTGGAGTGTTTGACGGTTTGGTGATCTGCATATTCGCGGGCTGTATCGGTATAAAGGCGGCTTTCATCGGTCACTAAGGTTGTGGCGCGATCAACATTCGTGAATAGGATTGTGCGGACATTGCTAAAATTGGCGTTCTTGACACTGAATGCTTTAGTGCGGCCCGAATTAGGATCAACTAGGGCAACTACTTGCTGCTTATGGCGCATACCTTTTTGATAGCCTTTGGCGCGTTTAGATGTGTTTCCGGTGTAGGTTTCGTCAACTTGGATTTGTTCGCCTTCACCGCCCATAGGTGTCTTATCAGTGTCTTTCATGGCCTCACGGATACGGTGGCACATGAACCAAGCTGATTTATAGGTTAGACCTAACATGCGGTGCAGTTGGTG
>JAYVXY010000249.1:0-10837 GCA_043784785.1 Aestuariivirga sp.
GATCATAAAAACTCCTCAACTGGATTGGCGGTTCGATCTCCGCGCTACAGTAAGGACGGCTTCTGTCTCTCACTCCGTCGCAACAACAGATTAAAAACAAGAAAGCCCCGGTTGCTTCCAACCGAGGCTTTTTGGTGAAGTGAGAATGTTACTTCTTCAAATTCGTCCAGATCTTGTTGTAAACCTCAACCACATCAGGTGGGCAAGGTGGCACAAATTCAGCCTTTGGTGCACTTGCTGGCGGATTCATTTCTGGCGAAGCACCGAGATCCTTTGGCATCAAAGCCAGCGTGCCCTTAATGCCATTGTCATATCCTGCGAACGTCGATTCGAGTGCTGCATTTTCTGGTGCCAGCATAAAGTTCTGGAACAGCTTGGCATTTTCCATGTTTGCCGCACCTTTCAGCACCGCCACATTGTCCATCCAGCCCTCGATGCCTTCCTTCGGATAGGCAAACTTCATCGTCGTCCGCTTCTGCCTTGTGCGGTAGTGATCACCATTCCAAATTTGCGAAGCGTCAACATCGCCCGATGTGACCTTGCCTTGCACATCAGAACTGAAGCTCCGCCAATTTGGCTTTGCTGCAGCAAGCATATCATTCAGCTTCTTCAAGTTTGCCTTGTCAGCACCACAACGCGGGATTCCGAGATAGCGTTCACCAGCATGCATCACCGAGTTGATATCATCCAACATATTGATGCGACCCTTCAGCTCCGCTGGGGGGTCGAACAGAATTTTCAGAGTGTCGATGTCGCCCTTATATTTATCTGTATCAACGCCAAAAGCGGTTGTTCCAAATTGCCAAGGAACCGAATAGTGGCGGCCATCATCCCAATATACACTGGCGGCTTCAGGGCGAATATTGCTATAGTTTGACATTGTATTGGGCTCGGTTTTTTCGAGCAGACCCTCATCCACCATGATCTTAACGGTGTAATCAGATGGCACCACAATGTCATAGCCAGCATTACCGGCGCGCACTTTCGACAACATGGTTTCGTTGGAGTCATAACTGTCCACGGTCACTTTAACATCATTCTCTTTCGAGAATTTTGCGATCATATCCATATTGGTATAGTCGGCCCAATTGAATATATGCAGTTCGCCTTTGGCCATAGCTGGTGTGGCAACAGCCAGAGCAGCCAGCGCTACAACGCTCAACAGTCTTGATTTCATGTTCGTTCCTCTCTTTAAGTTGAAGTCAATTTTCGGGCCCGTGCGATCAAGGTTGAGATCACGATAAACCCAATGGAAATGCCCAGAAGTATGGTCGAAATTGCATTCACTTCGGGCGTAATCGGAAGTTTAATGCGACCCCAGATATAAAGCGGCAATGTGGTCTGGCCGGAATTGGCCACAAGTTGTGTAATCGTAAAATCATCAAAGGATGTAATGAATGCCAGCGCCGCACCCGACATGATGCCCGGCACCAGCAAAGGCAATGTCACGCGCTTAAACGCATTCCAAGGTGTGGCATAAAGATCAGCAGCTGCGTTCTCCAACGTCAAATCCATATCCTCAAGTCGCGCACGAATGGGCATATAGGCGAATGGTATACAAAAAACCGTGTGGGCAATAATTAAATTTCCGATACCAAAATCAAGACGGAACATCCGCGACAGCAGGGCAAAAAATGAAAGTGTGGCAACAGCCGTAATAATTTCGGGCACCATCAAAGGCAGGTTGATCACCATAAAAGCCGTGCCCATGCCCCACCATGGTTTTACCCGCGTGGTGCCGATGGCCGCAATCGTCGCAAACATCGTGGAAACAACGGTCGCAATGACAGTGATGATCATCGTGTTGATCGCAGCGGCATGAAATTCTTCATTAAAGAATGCCTTTTCGTACCAGCGAAAGCTGAGACCTTCAAACTCGCTGACAAAATTGCCGGAATTGAACGAGTAGACCGTCAGCAACAGGATTGGCGCATAAAGCACGATGAGACAGATATAGGCCGTCGTCTTAAACCCGGTTTGTGCCTTAAGATCGAGAGACTTCACCGCATCAGCCATGTTTGATGCCTCCCGTGGTGTTGCGCACATAATAATAAAGTGCCACCAACACGACGACCATCAGGATCAAGGCTTGCGCCGAACCTAAAGGCCAGTTGCGACCGGAGCCGAATTGTTGTGCAATCAAATCACCGATCATCAAATGCGTGCCGCCGCCAAGGATCAGCGGTGTAACATAGGAGCCAAGTGTTGGAATGAAGACCAACAGACAGCCGGCAATAATGCCGGGCATGGAGAGCGGAATGATCACCCGCCACAACACCTGCCTTTGTGTTGCATAGAGATCATAACCTGCTTCCACCAAACGGAAATCAAGCTTTTCCAAACTCGAATAGAGCGGCAGCACCATGAAGGGCAGATAGGAATAAAGCAGGCCCAGCATAATGGCGAAATCCGTATAAAGCATGGTCAGCGGCTTGTTGATGATATGGGCCCACATCAGAAAGCCATTGATGATGCCTTGATCGCGGATGATCAACATGATGGCAAGCGTGCGCACCAGAAGATTTGACCAAAATGGAATGGTGATCAGCAACACCCACCAATTGCGTTGTGCTGGCGGACGTGTGGCCATGAAATAAGCCGTCGGAAAACCAAACAACAAACAAATCACCGTGGTTGCAATTGCGTAAAGCAATGAACGGAAATAGATAATCAGATAGTCAGGCACAAACTGCAAAGTGCCGTCAAAAATATCTTTCTGAAACAGAAAATAAACATAGGCATCTGTTGTGAACTGAGGTTCCACACCGCCATAAGCAGCAGGCTTCATGAACGAATAAACCACGATGATAAACAGCGGCAACACGCCGAAAATTGTGATGAAAATGACGGCTGGCATCGTCAGCCAGCGATTGCGCCCCATCATCGCTTTATCATTGTCGGCGGCAATCAGGGCGGCGGGTGAAAGGGGTGCGTCCATCATCAATCCCTCAAAATCCGCACAGCGCCTTCATTGATCGCAATGCCAACTTTTGAACCCTTCGCCAAACCGGAACTGCGCGCTGCACCTTCATTCTGCATGCGCACCATGAACTCTGTTCCATCATCGAGCTTCACATGAAAATGCGTGTCGGTGCCAAAATAGACGACATTGTCGAGCACGCCTTTGAGCAGCCCATCCTTAACCGAAACAATATTGGCGTGTTCTGGTCGCACCACCACAGTCACCCTGCCTTGTGCGGCAGCACCCTCTGCAGCTTGGGCCAAAATCTCAGGCCCGCAAGCCAGCTTCACTTTGGCGACACCCTTTGTAAGGCTCTTCACATCACCTTCGAGGAAGTTTGTCTCGCCGATAAAATTGGCCACAAAACGAACCGCAGGCCGATCATAAATATCATGAGGGGAACCCACTTGCAAAATCTTGCCCTTGCTCATCACCGCGATCCGGTCGCTCATGGTCAGGGCTTCTTCCTGATCGTGAGTAACAAAGATGAAGGTGATGCCGGTTTCGGTTTGCAGCCGCTTCAACTCAATCTGCATGTCTTTGCGCAACTTATAGTCAAGTGCTGAAAGTGGCTCGTCGAGCAACAAGACTTTTGGCTTAGGCGCCAAGGCACGGGCCAAAGCCACGCGCTGTTGCTGCCCGCCAGAAATCTGGCTGGTTCGGCGGTCCTTCATTTCTTCCATGCGCACCAATTTTAGCATTTCAGCCACACGCGCATTCACTTCATCGCGCGGCTTGCCCAGCATTTCCAGACCAAAGCCAATATTTTGCGCCACAGTCATATGCGGGAAAAGCGCATAACTTTGGAACACGGTGTTCACCGGGCGCTTATAAGGTGGCAAAACCACGATGTCCTCGCCATAGAGCATGATCTGCCCATCGGTTGGAAAATCAAATCCTGCAATCAAGCGCAACAGAGTTGTCTTGCCGCAGCCTGATGGCCCCAGCAATGTGAAGAACTCGTTCTGCTTGATGCCCACTGAAACATTGTCCAGTGCGGCAACGGCCGCCTGACCTGGTGCTTTAAAAACGCGGCTGACGCCACGCACATCAATGGCGATTTTTGAATTGGTCAATCTTTGCTCTCCGGCATTTCCCCGTTAAGCCATCCTAGAACCGAAATTCACCTTCTGCCAAGGGGTTGCGACAATTTAAAACGATTTAGACCGACATGCCGCCATCAATGGTAAATGTCTGGCCGGTAATGAAGGCCGCCTCATCCGAGGCCAAATAAACCACAAGTGATGCTATTTCATCAGCCTGCGCCAAGCGCCCCATGGGTTGTCGCGCAATAAAGGCCACGCGGGCTTTTTCAAAATCACCCTGCGCTTTCATGCGTTCATGCAACGAAGGTGTTTCCACCGTGCCGGGGCAGATAGCGTTCACACGAATGCCTTTGGTCGTATAATCAGCAGCAACGGCTTTGGTTAAGCCTATCACCGCTGCTTTGCTCGCCCCATAGGCCAGGCGGTTAGGAACGCCTTTAATCGACGAGGCAACCGAAGCCATGTTGACGATGCAGCCTGAACCCTTGGCCAACCAGCCCGGCATGAAAGCGCGGATCATGCGAAAATGCGATTTAACATTAAGGTCAAACGAAAAATCCCAATCCTTGTCCTGCGTGTCTAAAATTGTGCCGTGATGCACAAAGCCTGAGCAATTAAACAGAATATCGGGGGTGCCCACTTTGGCGGCGGCAGCCAAAATGGCCTCAGGGTTCAAGACATCCAGTGTGAAAACTTCAATGCCCTTCTGCTCAGAAGGCAGAGACTTCAGCAATTCGGCGTTAATATCCGTCGCCCAAACCTTGGCACCTTCTTTGGCCATGGCAATGGCGGTTGCCCGCCCAATACCCTGTGCTGCCGAAGTGATGATTGCTGTTTTGCCTTGAAGCCTGCCGCTCATTGAAAATGACCTTCTGGTTGGTTCTGATTTCTCGCAACTATAACGAACATCGACAAACTGTCTATGTCAGGCAATAAAAAAGCGTCACAAGCTTGTGCTGGCGACGCATTAAAACGGTTCTTGCAGGAGACCGGATGATGATTAGTAAATTGGCCTGATATTCACAATCCGGCCGCTGCGGCGGCTCACGGTCAGGCGCAATTGTTCGCCGTCACGGTAAGCGGAATAGACGAAGTTTCGTCCGCCACACGCAAGCGCACGAACATGGCGGTAGCCTGAATAGCGCAGCGACTGCGCAATTCTAGAGCAACGGTTGTCATAGTTTTGATTGTCATAATTGTCGCCATAGCCATCGTAAGACGGGTCGACTTGAAAATTAAAATAGATGCCCTGCCTTGGGTGATGTCGCCAGCCCTGACCATTGCCATCACCTCCCCAATTCTGCCCATCACCACCATATTGATGACCAGGTGGATGGAAATGTGGATGTGGCGGATGCGGAAAACCTGGAGGCGGCGGATTGGCACCATCTGGTCCACCCGCCCCACAATTTGGCGAGTTCGGGTTCTGCTGACAATAATCACCAAAGGCGTGCCGAGTTTCGGCTTTAGCCTGCGAAAGCAAAGCAATTGAACCTAAAGCGGCGGCAAAACCAACGGCAAGAAATTTATTCATATGTAACCCCATGTTGTGATGGCGCAAGAATTGCACCCAAACATGACCAAACAAGGTCCTGATCGTGATTTCTATGAGGCACGAATGCGTGTCTCACCATCCAAACTCAGCAAAGCCCCATAAAGTTCCGGCCTGCGGTCACGAAACACACCCCAACTGCGCCGCAGTTCGCCAATGGCATCCAAATCAAATTCCTGCACTCGCACACCTTCTTCGGTGCGGTTCATCTCCTGAACTTTCTCGCCCTGATAGTCGGCAATGAAAGACCGGCCATAGAAAACGTCGCTCCGCCCATCGGGTGCAGTCTCCTTGCCAACCCGGTTAGACGCAATCAAAGGCATGATGTTGGCCGCAGCGTGGCCGCGCATCACATTTTGCCAATGCGTGCTGGAATCATAATTGGGGTTCGGCGGTTCAGATCCAATTGCCGTGGGATAAAGCAAAATCTCGGCCCCCATCAAAGCCATGGCGCGAGCACATTCCGGAAACCATTGATCCCAGCAAATGCCAAGCCCAATGCGCCCCGCAGCCGTATCCCAGACTTTAAAACCCGTATCACCCGGCGAAAAATAAAACTTTTCCTGATAGCCACGCCCATCGGGAATATGGGTCTTGCGATAAAAACCAAGCTCGGTTCCGTCGGCATCCACAATGACGGTTGTATTGTAATGCGCCTGCCCGGCCCGTTCAAAAACACTCACCGGCAAAACCACACCAAGCTCTTTGGCTAAAGCGGCAAAACGCTTCACGGTGGGATGCCTATCAAGCTCTATGGCTTGTTTCAAAAATTTTGCGTGTTGCTCAATGCAGAAATAGTCAGCATCAAACAATTACTGCAGCAATATGAGTTTGGCTCCTTGCGCTGCGGCCTCGCGCACCAATTCCTCGGCACGGTCACAGTTTTTCATCCAATTATTATGTGAAGCCATTTGTGTGACGGCCACTTTAACGTTGCGCATATTTAACCTTTCAATCCGGCAACCTCGCGCCGAAACGGCAGAGCATCACCTATATCAGCTTGATCCAATTCTTCGGCATAACGATGCCCGGCATAGGTCGCCCAGGCAATAGCGGCCGGCGCGTTGGCATCACCAATCACCCGAACCGATTGAATGCTCGCAGCCTGCCATTCATGGTGCAGGTCTTTGAGCTCAAGATAAAGCGTATCATTTGGCAAGCGTGAGGTTACCGTCAACACAGCATCACAGGCAATTGACGTAACAGCACCTGTGTAGGTGCAACAAATCGAAACATGATCCGCGCCGACTGCCGCCAAACCCCGCGTCACGCGAACCTCAACACCAATCTCCAAAAGCCGCTGCTGGATATAACCCTGTTCCAGCGTATTCACACTCCACTCAGAAACTTTGGTCGAAGGCGTCACAAACGTCACAGTATTCCCATTCTTCACCAGTAACTCGGCAAGCACACTGGCCATATAATAATGATCATCATCATAAATCACCACATGGCCTTTGGGCAAAACCCCCGCCATTATGTCATCTGGTGAAAAAATTGGCATATGAGGGTCAATAGGAATGGGTAAAAGATTGAAACGCGCAATGCCGTCTTTGCGCCAGGTTGAGCCCGTTGCCACACAAATATTCTCAAATCCAAATTCCAGAACATCAGATGCGGTCAATTTTGAATCGCGATAGATATTCACATTGGTCATCTTGTTGATCTGCCCAACGCGGTAATCACGCACCCGCGCCCAAGCTGAAAGCCCCGGCAATTTGCTTTCGCGCGTCACCCGCCCACCAAGCTCGGTTCCAGCTTCCGCCAGCGCTACCTCATATCCGCGAAGCCCCAATTTATGCGCGGCAGACAGGCCCGAAGGCCCCGCCCCAACAACCAGAACTTTGCCTTCTGATGAACGCGGTTTAATCCGCTCCGGATGCCAACCTTTGCGCCATTCTTCCATGAAAGAGGAATTCTGCGTACAGCGTGAAAGAGATTGGGTCATATCCCCGGTCACACATATATTGCAGCCAATACATTCGCGAATATCTTCAACCCGGCCCTGATCAATCTTGAGCGGCAAAAATGGATCAGCAATCGAAGGTCGCGCTGCACCAATAAAATCCATCAAACCTTGCTTGACCTGCCGCACCATTAGATCGGGCGAGGTAAACCGCCCCACACCAACAACCGGCTTGCTGGTCAGTTGCTTCAAGCCCCGGATTAAGTCTTCCTGTGCGGCTTCAGCTTTAAAACGCGACGTGCCAGAACACGCCTCCCAAGTGCCATGGGCAAAATCCCACAAGTCAGGCAAGTCCGAATGCATTGCCACAACATCGCGCAACTCCGCATTGGTGAAACCCTGAGGGCCAGCTAATTCATCCAGAGAAAGCCGCACCGCAATGGCGCATGTATCACCCACTTCATCGCGTCCATCGGCCAACAGTTCCGCCATCAAGCGCGCGCGGTTTTTCAGTGAACCGCCATATTCGTCCGTACGCTGATTAATCCGTGGGCTGAGGAAATGCTGGATCACCCCAAACCCATGTGCACCATATAAACACAGAATATCAAATCCGGCCTGCTTGGCCCGGCGGTAAGCCAGCTTGTGCCAATGACGAAGATTCCGAATATCTTGCTTGTCCATGGCGCGGGCCTGAACCGGATCGCTGGTAAAAGTCAAAATCGGCGTGTGCGATGGGCCCTTGGGCACCTCACGCGAATAGAGATTGGGGCCGTTAGCACCACTATAGGCAAGCTCAATACCCGCCAACGCACCGTTGGAATGAATGGCATCCGCCATTTTCGCCAAAGCCGGAATGTCATCATCATCCCAAAGCCGCAGTTCAATAAAGGGTGTGATTTCTGATGTGTGATGAATTTCAACCTGTTCGGTGAAAATAACCCCCCATTCTCCCTCGCTTTTGACGCGCCGCATTTCAGCGGCAGCGGAAGGATCACGGTAACCGCCACCATTGCAATGCGGCACCTGATAAAAGCGGTTCTTGGCTGTCAGCGGACCAATTTTTACAGGATCAAACAACAGATCATAACGCGGATCACGCATCTTCAAATCCTTCGAGAACATTCACTGTATTGATGCCGATCGCCTCGATGGCATAACCACCCTCCATCACAAACAGGGTCGGCAATTTTAGCTTGGCGATGCGCGCGCCATAGGTTTTGAAATCTTGCGAATTAAGTTTGAAAAATGAAATTGGATCGTCTTTGAATGTATCCACACCAAGCGAAACGATCAAAACATCAGGCTTGTAGGATTTGATTTTGCGGCAGGCATTTTCCAACACAGCGCCCCAAACATCATAATTTGTGCCCGGCGGCATCGGAAAATTGAAATTAAATCCTTCACCCTTGCTTCTGCCTTTTTCATCTTTGTAACCCAAAAAATGCGGAAACGCATCTTCAGGCGCACCGTGCAAAGAGCAAAACAAAACATCATCACGATCATAAAAAATATCTTGCGTGCCATTGCCGTGGTGAAAATCAACATCAAGAATGGCAACGCGCGATGCACCGGAATCACGAAAGCCTTGCGCTGCAATGGCGGCATTGTTCAAAAAACAATAGCCACCATACATATCATGGTGGCAGTGATGCCCCGGTGGACGGCATAGCGCAAATGCAGCGCGGTCACCGCCAGCCACAAGCTTCTGGCCTTTTAAGGCCACAGCTGCCGATGATGTGGCCGCAGCCCAGGTTCCAGCCGTGATTGCCGTTTCAACACCTTGCGCATAGTAACCAACCAGCCCGTCAATATAGCGCGGTTTTATTTTTCGAAGTCCCGGCACCGGAAATACCGTTGGAATGATCTCGCCACGATAGCCTGCTTTCACCCATTGATCCCAAGCCGTTTCAAGAAATTCCAAAAATCCCTTGTCATGAACCTTGCGCAGCGGTCGCATGTCGAGCCGATCAGGAGTCACAAACTCATTCATCTTGCGGCGCTTCAATTCACGCAGCACATATTCAATCCGCGATGGCCGTTCAAAGGGAGTAACAAACTCCCCGCCATAAATTTCGCCTTGCGCAAAATGCTGGCGATGTTCGTCACTATAGGTAATTTTCATGTCACGCTCCGAGAAGCCGGTAATTGTGACAAAAAAAAAGCGCCGGAGCAATGCCAGCGCTTTAATCTTGATAAGACCAGAATTAATGAATGATCGAATAGCTGATCTTGCCAACGCCTGAAGCATTAAGACCAATCACTTTTGCGGCCCCCAGACTCAAATCCAAAATGCGCCCACGAATAAATGGCCCGCGATCATTAATGCGCACAATAACCGAACGGCCATTGCGCATATTAGTGACGCGCAGCTTTGTGCCAAATGGCAAACGACGATGCGCCGCTGTTAGGCCCATGGGCTTAAAGCGCTCGCCATTGGCCGTTAAACGACCGGTTTTGTAGTAAGATGCCCAACCAATGTTCAAGGCTTGGGCAGATGACGCAAAAAGACTCATTGCCAGAATGGCAGGTAGAACAAACTTCATATAAAAACCCCTCTATGTTGCGGCGCACCATAGAGGGGTTTGTGGCGATAGTGAGGCAAGTTTAGATTGCAGCTTCAACCATGATTTCAACGTCCAGTCCTGGGGCGGCGAGCTTCGATTCCACTGTGGCGCGGGCTGGCGTATGGCCTTGCGCAACCCAGGCATCCCAAGCTTCATTCATTTGGGCGAAAGTTTTAATGTCGGTCAGCCAGATATTGGCTTTCAAAATTTTCGTTTTATCAGTGCCCGCTTCCTTCAATGTAGCATCAATTTGCGCCAGAATATCTGCGGTCTGTTCCTTGACAGATTTGCCTGCAGCAGCCTCGGCTACAAAGCCAGCAAGCCGCGCCACACCACCATGAACCACACAAGCACTCATGCGCTTGCCCATACCAATCCGCTTAATCGTCATCATCTTCTCCTGTTAAAAATCTGCAGGCCTCTTAGCCTGACTTGAACACAGCATCAATCACCGCCAGCAAGGCGCGCGGCAAAACCTCAAAAGCATAGGGCGCATGAAGCCGCTCCAGCCAAGTGTGATAATCCCGCCCCCAGGGGCCGAGATTGATGCAAGGATAGCCCGCTGCTTCAGGGATCGTAAAACCTGTTCCCCAAATCGGTGTGTTGGCGACAACCACTGAAAGATCGCCCGATGCCTCACCAAAAAAGCTCATATCCGAAATACCAGCAAAATAATTGACGCTGCCAATCCCCAGCGGTGCAACCGCATCTTCAATTACTTTGCGTAAATGTTGATCCTGCATCAGAACCGCCGGATAGGGAATAGAACCAAAACCCATGATCACAGTGGGCTTGTTCAAACCA